>NZ_JBGVMC010000406.1:0-3451 GCF_045124615.1 Succinivibrio sp. | reverse complement strand
ATGATTATCAGAGCATAAAAAAGAAGCGTCTTGAGAATATTGCAAAAATAGAGCAGGAGGTTTCTTTAAAATATGCAAAAAAGACTGATACATCTGGTCAGACTGTGACAACAAATCAAAGTAAAAGTACTGAAAAAGACTCAACGAGCAGTACATCTACTACAGATATAAAAAATTCATAAACATTATCCGTAAGTAATCAGTGCCTTTAGTTTTTCTAAAGGCATCTTTTTTTTTCAATTTTAATTGCTAATGTGCAAGCTTGTGCTCAAAAACAGATTAAAAATCTATCAATATATTTGAACAAAATCGTTTGCGGTTGTATGATAGTTTTATCTTTTTGTTCAATTGTTTTTAAGGAATATCCTAATGACAACTCTGATTAAAACAAAGGATTTTATTGATTCAGTCTGCGATGCGATTCAGTATATTTCCTACTATCATCCAAAAGATTTTCTAAAGGCAATGAAGCATGCTTATGATATCGAGCAGAACCCATCTGCAAAGAATGCTATTGCTCAGATCTTAGTTAACTCAAAAATGTGTGCTATCGGTCACCGTCCTTTATGTCAGGATACTGGTGCTGTAACATGCTTTGTCAAGATTGGTATGGATGTTCGCTTTGAAGGCGACATGACCATTCAGGAAATGGTTGATGAAGGCACAAGAAGAGCATATGCCTTTGAGACAAATCCACTTCGTAAATCTATTCTTACCGATCCACTTGGCAAGAGAATCAATACTAAGGACAACACTCCAACCGTAGTTCACATTGAGATGGTTCATGGTAACAAGGTTGAAGTTGCTATCGCATCAAAGGGTGGCGGCTCTGAGAACAAGACTCACATGCGCATGCTAAATCCATCAGACAGCGTTGTTGATTATGTATTATCACAGATCCCTCACATGGGTGCAGGCTGGTGTCCTCCTGGCATCATCGGTATCGGTGTTGGCGGTACTCCTGAAAAATCAGCAATTCTTGCAAAAGAAGCATTAAATGATCCTATCGACATTCAGGAGCTTATTGCACGTGGCCCTAAGAATGCAGAAGAAGAGTTGCGCTTAGAGCTTTATGACAAGATCAATAAGCTTGGTATCGGTGCTCAGGGCTTAGGTGGTATCACCACTGTTCTTGATGTTAAGGTAAAGACATATCCATGTCATGCTGTATCTAAGGCAACAACAATTATTCCAAACTGTGCTGCAACTCGTCATATCGATTTTGAATTAGACGGTTCAGGCCCAGCTCAGTTTGTTCCTCCATCACTTGATGATTATCCAGATATCAAGTTAGATGGTGATCCTACAGCAAATGTTAAGAGAGTAAATCTTGACACCATCACCAAAGAAGAAATCGCAACTTGGAAGATGGGTGACACATTATTACTGTCAGGTACTATTTTGACCGGTCGTGATGCAGCTCATAAGAGAGTTTGTGATCTAATTGCTGAGGGTAAACCTCTTCCTGACGGCGTTGATTTTTCAAAGAAGTTTATCTACTACGTAGGCCCAGTTCCTGCAGTAGGTGATGAGGTTGTTGGTCCTGCAGGTCCAACCACATCAACACGTATGGATAAGTTCGTTGAAACAATGCTTTCAAAGACTGGTCTTTACGGTATGATTGGTAAGTCAGAGCGTGGTCTTGAAGCTATTGAGTCAATCAAGAAGCACAAGGCTGCATATCTAATGGCAACTGGTGGTGCTGCATATCTTGTATCAAAGGCAATCAAGTCTGCTAAGGTACTTGCATTTGAAGATTTAGGTATGGAAGCAATCCGTGAGTATAAGGTTGTTGATATGCCTGTTACTGTTGCTGTTGACTCAGAGGGTAACTCAATTCATCACATCGGACCTAAGATCTGGTCTGACAAGATTAAGGAAATTGATTTTAAATATATTTAGTAATCAGTTTTAACTTTCTTAATCTAAGTAATCGCTAAGTTATTGTAACTTGGCGATTTTTTTTTTGCGATCTTTGTTGAAATTTACTTATCTTTTTAATTTTATTCTCTTTTTTTTATTCCATAATAATTAAATCATTGTTAACTGATTAAAAGGCATAAGTATGTTTCGCATTTCCCGTTTTGTATTTGTTTGCTTATGTTTATTTGTAATATTCAGTAAGGCCTTTGCCTTTGAAAAAAAAGTTCTTACTGTTTATGAGGATGCTAATAAGATATCCAGTATAGAGCAGGCAGCAAGAGATTTTGCATCTTTATATGAATGCACTGTTAACATCGAGCCTAAGAGTGTTGAAGAGCAGATGTCTCTTGTTCGCAATGCGCAGGAAAAGAATTATCCTGTACCAGATGTATTTGTTGGTTTAAGCGAGGAGGCTCAGTCTGCAATCAAAGATGGAGTAATACTGCCTCTTGATTTTATGAGTTCAGACAAACAGTTTTATACAAGCAGCTCTTTAACTCCTTTTGAATCAGACTCTGGTATATATGCCTCTCCGCGCAGTGTCGAAACTTCAATTGTCTTTTACAATAAAAAACTTTTACTTAATAAGCCAAAGACAATTAAAGACTATAGAGAGCTTTACACAGAGGATAAGAAAATCTATCCAATCTTAGGTCTTTTAAATAAGTTTTATTATGGTTTTGGATTCCTTAATGCATATGGTGCCTACCTTGTGGATGACAATAAAAAAGGATCTTATGTAGGTCTAAATAAAAACGATGCTAAGGAAGGTTTTAAGGCATTGATTGAATATACAAAAAAGTATATGCCAGTTGCCGATCTTGATAAAGGACAGCAGTATCTTGATAAGCTATTTATAAGTGATAAGGCCTTATCTGTCATAAACGGTTCATATGCTTATGCTAAATATAAAAAATCTGGAATTGATGTTGGCTGTCAAATGCTGCCTGTACTTGATAATTTTCAGAGAATGTCAGCCTTTTACAAGGTAAAAGCTTATATGATCCCTAAAAATGCAAGACAAAAGGATTTAGCAGAAAAATTCATTAGATTCATAAATCAGCCTGAATATGCTTTCAAACGCTATCTTATAGGCGGTGAGGTTGTACCTTTAAATGAGCTGTTTCTTACATTTTCCTACCTAAACGATGAATTTGCCCTTACTGTCTTAAAACAGTGTGAGCACAGTTATCTTATGCCTGATCAGAACTTCATGGCTGATATCTGGGGCCCTGCAAATGCCGCTTTTGTAAAGTCCTTTGAAAACATCGAATCATCTGATTCAAATCTTGATGAATGTGTCAATGAAATAGAGCTTATACGCTATGAAAGACATATGAAAGGTGATGAGGCATACAAAAACAAGCAAAATAATGCTGATAAATAGCAAAAAATGTTAATACCTTAACAATAATTAAATGCATTAAATAAATTTTTGTCTATAATTCAGATAAATGCACCCTATAGGATGCATATTATATTTTTATAAATTTATCGAGGATTATATGAGAACATTCTGCAAAACACT
>NZ_JBGVMC010000405.1:0-8862 GCF_045124615.1 Succinivibrio sp. | reverse complement strand
CTCCATTTTCCTGTAATAGAACTTTCAGACCACCTCTTGAGATATCGAAAATATCACCGGTAAATACAGTCTTCTTTTCAATCTCTTTTTCAAGATACTCAACATACAACCAGTCTTTTACGTCTCTTTCTGCCATTCTATTGGTACGACGAGCCTCATTCATAATTTTGAGGATCTCTGTATCAGGAAGAGTTGGATGTGGTGTATTTACTATAATGTTCTTTAGCAGTCTGTGGTTTACCATATCACCATACTTACGTATAGGAGATGTCCATGTAGCATAGTTTTCAATGCCTAGAGCATAGTGAGGGCCAGGAGCAATACTTATTTCAGAGAATTCCTGAAGTTTTCGTATTTTACTGTCTAAATAATCATTATTGTTATTTACAGCGAATCTGCGAATTGAATTATATTCCTCGATTGTATCGAGTTTTGTTTCATCAAAAGGACAGTTTTCCTTTTTCAAAAGTTCAATCAGATCTTTTTTCTTCTGAAGATCAAAACCCTTGTGAATATTGTAGATTCCACTGTTGAGTTTATTTGCAAGGAAGTTTCCTGCTGCAACGTTTGCAACAATCATTGATTCTTCAACAATTTGATTCGCAATACGTCTGAAATTTACCTCAATATGATCTAATGCGCCTTCTTCTGTAAGAACGAAATCATAGTCTGGTCTGTTCTTGAATGCAGCTGCATGTGTACTTCTGAAAGTGTCGCGTACATGAGTAAATTCAACTAGCAGATCAATAATTCCCTTTATTTCATCTGATGGAGTAAATGAACAGTTTTCTACTCCCTCAAGGTAGTCAGAAATCTCGTTATAAATGAGTTTTCCTTTTGATTTTATGTCTGCAAGCTTGAACTGTGTCTTATCTGTTTCAATAAAACCATCTTTTTTAACAGTGATGATACCGACAAGAGCTTTTCTTATTTCACCTTCACGAAGAGAGCATAAATTATCAGACAGCTTTCTTGGAAGCATTGGAATATTGAAACCAGGCAGATAAATTGAGAATGCTCTGTGAGATGCAATTTCATTTAGTTTGCTGTTTTGAGCGATATATCCAGTAGGATCAGCAATAGCAACATATAAAACGAAGTCGTCGCCTTTCTTTTCTATGAATAAAGCATCATCCATATCCTCAGTATGAGCTGAGTCGATGGTAACAAAAGGAATATCTGTCAGATCTTCTCTTGGAAGATCGTTTTCATTGAAAGTAAACTCTTCATCATCTGGTTCACGAAGAGGAAGATCATATCTTCTTAAGCTTACATTCCAAGGTGCTTTAGGATCTTCTTTTGAGCAGATTCTTTCGATGATTTCTGCTTTGAATGGGCCTTTTGACTTTAATGGATGATTAGTTAAAACGCAGATGACATAGTCTCCGTTTGACAGTTTAGATTTATCATCTTTTCTTTTATCATCAGCAAAGAGTTTGTTTTTGATGCTAGGATGATCGACTAATACATTAAGTTTTCCACCGACAAAAAGGACAGTTCCAACAAATCTTGTTAAGAATGGTTCGATAAGTTTTTCTGGGATTGCTTTAGATTTTCCTTCACTATCAGTTTCGATAACAGCACTGATTCTGTCACCGTGCATAACATTTTTCATATCATTTGGAGTTATGAAAAATGAATCCTTATCGCATTCTAAAAAACCAAAACCTCTTTCTGTAGCCTTAATAAAGCCTTCTTTTCTTACTTTTTCTTTCTCAAAGGTGTTTTTTAATTTGAGGAGTGCTGGATCGTTAAATAGCATCTTCTTTTTTTCTCCGAATAAATTTCATGTGATTATACTAGAGAGAAAGGCTGAAAAATCAAAAATAATAAAAATTGATCAAAAGCTTTATTTATAAACGAAAACAAATTTTCTGATGAAAGCTAAAAAAAGAATTCATAAATAAAGAAAAATAAACATAATTATCGCTAAATAACATACAATATAGATAAATTATCTATCATTGGTTGTTATGTTAACTAAGTATTTTTTTTCTGTAAGACCGCTCTCGTTATTGCTTGCAATGACAAATTCAATGTTAGGCGTTTCATTAGGTTTCTTTTATGGCGCTATAAACATGAAGACTGTTGTTGTAGGAGTGTGTACTGTATTTGCTTCAATAAGCATACAGGCACTGTGCAATTATTCAATTGATTATTCTGTTGCATATAGAAATCACAGAAAAGATAAATTAGATGGTTTTGTAACTCCGATAATTATTCGAAACATTACTGTGACTGAATTAAGGCACAGAATGGCTATTATCACTGTTTTTGCTTCAATTACAGGCACAATAGCTATGTACCTTTCTTTTTCTGACAGTATTCAGCTTTTATCTTGGTTCTTGTTCTTCTCAGTAATATCTGTTCTTGGCACAATGCTCTATGCAAGCTCCTCTTTATATCTGTATAAAGGTATCGGAGCTATGATTATCTTTGGAACTTTAGGATTCTTTTCTATTATTGCTCCTCAGTTTTTAATTATTTCTGCATCAGGTACCGGACTTGATATTTATCCTGATACATTAGGGCTCGCATTTAGTGCAACAGCGGTTTCTTTGTTAACACTTTATATAAGAAATCTTAAATCTAAGACTGTTGTAAGAAAATATACAAGAAAGAGTTTAAGACAGCTTTTTGGTTATGAAATGTCCTCTTTGTATATTATCTGTTTATATCTTGGATCTGTTTTACTGTCTGTTTTTGCCTGTGCAACGTCACACAGACTGCTTTATTCAATGTTTTTGCTTACAGGATATATACCTGTAACTTATTATATTTATCTTATTATTAGAAACCCAAGTCATATAAATCTGATGAGAATACGTCTTATCCAAATGTTGTTTTTCTTTAATGTAAATAATTTTATATGGATGGGAATTTTGGCATCAGATTACTGGGTATATAACTAGTTAAAAGGATGGGTATGTTAAAAGACTGGTTATCAGAGATTCGCGTAAAATCATTAATGCTGGCACTGTCAAACTGTATTTTAGGGTGTGCTTTAGGTTTTTATTATGGTCGAGTAAACTGTTTTACTATTACTACAGCAACACTTATTGTGATAACTGGAATCTTGTTACAGATTTTAAGTAATTTTGCTGACGACTATGGCGATGCATGCAAAAATGCGGACGGACCAAATCGTTTAGGACCGATAAGAGCTGTTATGATCGGATCAATTTCACTTACATCATTAAGAAAGTCAATGGCTCTTGTTACAACACTTGCAACAATAACAGGATGCATTGCTATAGTTATGGCCGTAGGTTATGACCTTCAGGTATTAGCTTATTTTACTTTCCTGGGTGTTGCCGCTGTTCTTGCTGCAATATTCTATACAATAGGTCTTGCATATGGATACCATGGATTTGGCGATCTTGCAGTATTCATTTTCTTTGGCTTGGCAGCAATTCTTGGTTCTCAGATGCTGATTTTGGGTGCATCAAGAAGCGGAATAGATCTTTTCCCTGATTCCTACATGCTTGCCGTTGCTGTCGGAATCCATTCCGTTATGGTCCTTCATATTGCAAATATGAGAGATATAACAGAGGACAGACTCAATGGTAAAAAGACAATTGCCGCAAGATTAGGAACTCACTTAAGTGCAGTATATCTTCTTGTTTTATATATAATTTCAGCCCTTTTATCTTTTGCTGCATGCGCTACCTCACATCAGCTATGGGAGTGTATCATCATAATATTCGGTCTGCTTCCTCTTCTAGCATCAACCGTTAGAGTATTTATTCACAAACATAATGCTAAGAATGTGGCATCAGAACGTAAGTATGCCCTGATAGGATGTGCAATCCATAATTTTTCATGGACAATAGTATTGATTCTTGATTTCTGGGTATATTACTGATTTTTTTAATTGAACAAAAATTAAAAATCTGTCAGTAAAAGCACATTTTTGTGCTTTATTTTTACAAATTTTAAAAATCTGTCAATTTCTCAATCAATTTCTATCGTATTATTCTTTTGTCAAAAATCGGACAAAACACCGATATATTAAGGAGAAAATTATGAAGAAATTGGTTCTAGCTAGTGCTGTATTAGCAGCTTGTTTATCTGCAACTAGTGCAAATGCTTTTAATAATGCATTTACAGTAGGTGCTGTTGGCGGTTTCGCTAAATCATCAGGTGATCTTTCTAACCTGAATTCAGATTCAAATATTGCCGGTGCAAGATATTCAAAACGTTATGATGATAAGGATTTAAACGGTATTGGTGTTAAGCTGTTTGGCGAATACAACTTCAATAACTATTTTGCACTTGGTGCTGCATATGATTTCCTTTACCTTGGTAGAGTTAAAGGATCAAGTTCTTTCACAAATGGCGGTTATACTGTTTATAAATCAACAGAATATGGCTTAGGCGCTCACGTTTTTGAGTTCTATGGTAAAGGCCAGATTCAGTTAAACGACAATTTCTCAATTTATGCAAAGGCTGGTCCTACATTTAGTGTTATTGGATTAGTTGATGAAGATGATGATGACAAGACAGATACATCTTCAAGTGTAGGTTTAGTTGCAGGTGTAGGTGCTGAATATAAATTCAATAATGGATTTGGTATCCGCGTAGGCTATGATTACTTCAGTCGCGTTGGTGAAATTAGCACAGATTATACAAGCAAAGAAGAGAAGATTAATTCTCACTTATTCTATGCTGGTGCTTCATACACCTTCTAATAAATATTTAACATAAGGTAAACAGGTTCATAGTTAAGTTAGCTATGAACCTTTTTTTATCTTCTGTAAAACATTCTGGTAAAACACAGAAGAACAGGAAGAATTTCTAAACGTCCAAAGATCATATCTATAGCAAAAAGAATGCACAGAGGATCTGAAACTTGAGAAAAGTTTGTTGATGGATTAAGTGTGGTTCCGAGTGCAGGACCGATGTTTGATAAACATGAAATACTTGCTGTAACAGCATCACCAAGATCAAGACCAAGTGAGCTTGCAATGGTGCTGGATATCATTGCAAGAATAATATAGGAAACAAGATAGGTAATAACTGAAGACAGTGTTTTTGGATCAATGATTTTTCCTTTGAATCTTGGTTCTGAAACAATATGTGGATGAATAAGTTTTTTTAATTCAACCTTAAACATTGAATAACAGATTTGAATTCTGAAAAACTTGATACCACCAGAGGTTGATCCTGAACAACCGCCTAAAGCAAGAATGAATAAAAACATCATTGAAGCAAAAGGATTCCATAAAGTGAAGTCTTCAAGTGCATATCCTGTTGTGGATATGACTGATATAACGTTAAAGAACGATACTCTCAGAGCCTTTTCAAGATCATAACCGTTAGTTAATATCAGAGAAGTTGCAACTGCCAATGATACAAATACAATCAGTAAAAGGAATCCTTTAACCTGCTGATCCTTGAAGAATAAACTTGGATTTCCTGAAATAGATGCCAGTATCAGCAAGAATGGACAGCTAGAAATGAACATGAATACCATAGCAGTGTAATGAACTGAATGTGGCATTAAGTTCATGGAGGCATCTGTATTTGTCATACCACCTGTGGATACAGTAGTCATTGCAGTTGTAATGGCAGTGAAAAGATCAAGACCACACAGTGCATAGAAGAAAGAACAGAATACAAGTACTGCTATATACCAGATAAACAATGAAATAACCATTGTTTTTAAATGTGGGGTAAATTTAGCAGAATCATCAAATGATTGGGATTCGGTTTTGAAGATATTCATTCCACCCATTGCAGAAACAGGAAGAATTACTACAGCCATCGCAACGAATCCTACGCCTCCGATATACTGTAAAATCGCTCTCCACAAAAGAAGAGCCTGAGGCTTTTGCTCAATATAGCTAATTACAGTAGAGCCTGTTGTGGAAAGACCAGAGCAGGCTTCAAAAAGTGATTTTGAAAAACTAAAATCAGGTAGAAGAAAATAAAATGGAATAGATGCGATTACAGCACAGATTACCCATAATGAAGTTGTAAATAAGAACAGAACTCTTAATGAGGCATAGTTTGTAAGTGCTGTTTTTCCAAGCAGGTGGCAAATGGTTGTAACTATAAGTGCAATCACACCAGTAGTTGAGAATGCCAATACACCATCTGTATGATTTATGTATGCATAAATTCCAGGTATAAAGGCAACCAAACCAAAAAGAAGTAAGGCTGGTGCTAAAAATTTTGCAACTAAACGAAAATCTACTACCACTTTGGCACCCAGAATGAGAATGGACGACAGTATTTAACTAAAGCTCTCATCTGAAGATGATCATTCAAGAAAGCAATAACCACATCCTTATCTGCAAATACAGTATGTTTATCAACAACCATAATCTTCTTGCCTCTTACAAGAAGACCAAAGGTAACTCCTTCTGGCAGATTGAGAGATTCATATTTTCTGCCAATAACTTTGCTTGATAAACGAGAACCCTGAAGACAAAGTTCAATTGCTTCAGATTTACCTTGTCTGAACAGATGAACATTTTCAACACCTTCTTGTCTGATAAGAGAAAGCATTGCAGAAATAATAGAGTTTTTTGGAAAAACTACGGTATCAATATCATTTCTATCTGACTTTGTAAGCTCAAGATAGCTTTCGCCTCTGATAAGGGCAATAGTTTTAACATTATGAACACGAGAGAAAATCAAAGAGGTCATAATGTTGGTTTCATCTTTTGGAGTTGCAGCTATATACAGATCAGATGTATCTAGGTTTTCTTCCTTTAAGAACTCCATATCCATTGGATCGGCATCATATACTTCGCAACCAGTGTCATGAAGTCGTACTGATGATCGATTTGCTCTTGCTGAGTCAGACTCAATAAGTTTTACTCTGTATTTTTCAGAAAGGGTTCTTGCAAGATTATCTGCAACATGGGTTCCGCCGGCAATCGTAATATTTCTGTCGCCAATGCTTAATTTTCTGATAGATCCTAACTGTGATAGAGCTCTGTCTCTTTGGCAGCAGAAGAAAACTTCATCATCTAACTGGAAAACTTCCTTATCAAGATTCTTTAAATATTTTCCATCTCTGTAGATTGCAAGGACCTTTGCTTTTCCATCATATTCGTTGAAATATGAGATACCCTGACCTAAAAGTTTTGCTCCAATTTCAACTCTTGCAGAACCAACAATGATTCTGTTATTGCAAAATGAACCTAATGAACTTATACCAGGAAGTTCAATCAAAGACATGATGTTCTGTGTAATAACCTGCTCTGTTGCAATAATATGATCAATAGGTATGCTTTTGATACCAAACAGATTTTCAGATTCAGACAGATATTCATGAGATCTTAGACGAGCTATTTTTCTTGGAATTTTAAACAGAACATGAGCTACACAGCAGGCTGTGATATTTGTTTCATCGTCTGAGGTAGTAGCAACAAGAAGCTCTGTATTTTCAGCTCCAGCTTTTCTAAGAGTAGCAGGAGATGCAGGATTTCCGGTTACAACACGAAGGTCGATTCTGTTTGCAATTTCTGTAAGCAGTTCAGAGTCTGTATCTGCAATAGTTACAGCATGACCTGCATTTGCCAGATATTTTGCAAGTTCCAGACTAACATCACCAGAACCAAGAATAATAATCTTCATAGCTAGTTTTTAATAAACCTTGTGTAGAAAAATCCGTCAGCATCATCCTCACCTGGAAGTCTCTGATATGTCTCAACGAGATTTCCTTTAAAATCAAATGGCAAATAAGCTGCATCAGGATGTCTTTTCAAGAAAGCTTCAGCCTGACGTATATTCTCATCTTTTAATATAGAGCATGTGCTGAACACTAATATGCCACCTTTTTTAAGACTGTTAAAGGCTTTATCTAATATCTTTGAACTAGTCTGTACTAGTTTATCTATATCACCTTTTCGTCTTAGCCATTTAATATCAGGATGACGTCTGATAACTCCTGTTCCTGAACATGGAGCATCAACAAGAATTCTATCGAATTCCCCTTCAATTATAGTTGCTTCATCTGACATATCTGCAACTTTATATGTTGCATTGTCATTTAATCTTGAAAGCTCCTTCTTTGCACTTTCAAGTCTTGTCTCATCAATATCGCAAACAGTTAAATCTGTTGTAGGTTCAATTGATAAGATATGAGCACTCTTTCCACCAGGTGCTGCACAGCAGTCAATAACTCTCATTCCTGGTTTTAAATCAAGTAATGGGGCAGTCATCTGAGCTGCTAAATCCTGAACGGCAACCATACCTTCCTTAAAAAGAGGCAGTCTTTCAACATTTACAGCTTCTTCAAGTTTAATACAGCTGTCTGTAAGCTCAACAGCAGTAGCTTCAATCTCTGCTTTCTTTAATTCTTCAAGATACTTCTCTCTTGATATCTTGTTTGTTTCTACTCGCAAAAACATTGGAGCATGCTGATTTGATTTTATAAGGATGTCTTTTGCATCTTCTTTGTAGTCTTCCTCAAGTTTTTTGTATAACCAATCAGGGAAAGACTGTTCAACACAGATATTTGCATCGTGACACAGATGGGAGCCTTCTCTTAAAAATCTTCTAAGAACTGCATTTACAAGATTTTTAAAGCTGCTGCAATGGCACAGTGAGCAAGCTCCAACAGTTGAAGATACAATTGCATGATCAGGAGCTCTCATAAATACGATCTGGTAAATAGCACAGATGATAAGAGCTCTGGCAATATTGAATTTCTGATTAATAGAATAATCTAAAAGAGAATTTACAGTTGTAGAAAGCAGACGGCGATGACGGAGAGTGCCGTATACAATCTCCATAACCAAAGCTCTGTCTCTATCATCAAGATCTTTTGTAAAATGAGGAATGCTTGTAGATAAAGACTGTCCCTGTTCAATTGCATTTACGCAAAGAGCAGCTGCTGCACGTGAC
>NZ_JBGVMC010000404.1:0-2222 GCF_045124615.1 Succinivibrio sp. | reverse complement strand
TTGATTATGTTTAGTGTATCGCCTAAATCAAGGGTATAGAATCTAATGTTTTTAAACCACATAAATATATTCTCAAATGCTGTTCATTTATCCTTGAGATTATCGCTGAAAATAGGCTTTTTTTCAAGTCACAAAAAGCTTTGAAATCCTTTTTCTTAATTGATTTTACGAGTAAATTTCTGTACAATTGAATGATAAAAATTCATTAAAAAATATAAGGTAGATTTGATGTCTGATAATACCGAAAATCCAAACGTAACAGGCACCACTGATTTGACTACAGCTCAGAGTGTAAGTTCAAAAGTTGGTGTTGTTACACTAGAAGAAGAGCTTAAAAAATCCTTTATTGACTATGCAATGTCAGTTATTGTAGATAGAGCTCTTCCTGATGTTAGAGATGGTTTAAAGCCTGTTCACAGACGTGTTCTGTTCGATATGTACGATCTGAATGCTGTGAACTCAGGTCCTACCAAAAAGTCTGCCCGTATCGTTGGTGACGTTGTTGGTAGATTCCATCCTCATGGTGATAGTGCGGTTTATGAGACTATTGTGCGTATGGCTCAGTGGTTCTCTATGCGTGATCCTCTGATTTTCGGTCAGGGTAACTTCGGTAATATTGATGGTGATGGCGCTGCTGCCATGCGTTATACCGAAGTCAAGATGACCAAAATTGCAGAGCAGATGCTTGCAGATATCGACAAGGAAACAGTAGATACCTATCCAAACTACGATGGACAAGAGCAGATCCCTGAGGTTCTTCCTACAAAATTCCCAAATCTTCTTGTAAATGGTTCATCTGGTATTGCCGTTGGTATGGCGACAAACATACCTACTCACAATCTGTCAGAGACTATTGATGCTGTTATAGCTCTTTTAGATAATCCTGATCTTACTCTTGACGAGTTAATGCAGTTTATTCCTGGTCCTGATTTCCCAACAGGCGGTATCATTGTTGGTAATGACGGAATCAAGAAGGCATATCAAACAGGTCGTGGCAGATGTATTATCCGTTCAAGAACCAGAATTGAAACAGATAAATCTGGCAGACAGACAATTATTGTCGATGAGATCCCTTATGTTGTTCATAAGGTTGATATCGTAAATCAGATTACAAACCTCGTTAAAGAAAAGCGTATTGAAGGTATTTCTGATGTTATCGATCTGTCTGACAAGGATAATGCTGTAAAGATTGCAATTGAGCTTAAACGTGATGCATTCCCTGAGGCTGTATTAAACAATCTGTATCAGAGTACCCAGCTTCAGGCTTCCTTCCCAATTAATATGGTTGCTCTTGTTGGCAATCATCCAAAGCAGTTAAGCTTAAAGGAAATCTTAACCGAGTTTGTTAAGTTCCGTCGTGAAGTTGTAACAAGACGTACCGTATTTGATCTTCGCAAGGCAAGACGTATTGCACACGTAAACGAAGGTCTGATGGTTGCAAAGGCAAACATTCAGAAGATTATTGATATCATCACATCATCAGATAATACAGAAGATGCAAGATTAAAACTTCTTGCACAAAGCTGGGATGGTCAGATGATTAGCACCGTTATCCAGAGAACAGCTGAGGGTGTTAATATTGCTCTTCCTCAGGGTGTTGAAGAAGGTGTAGGCCTTATTGATGGTCATTACCATTTATCAGATGCACAGGCAAGGGCTATTCTTGAGTTGAGACTGTCAAAACTTACACATCTTGCTCAGGACGAAATTAAAGACAACTACAATGCACTTTTAGCTGATATTAAAAACTTCCTTGATATTCTGAACAATCCAGAAAGACTCAAGAGCGAAATCAGAAATGAGCTTGTTGAGGTTAAGGAGAAGTTCGGATCACCTCGCCGTTCTACATTCACTGTTGATTTAGGCAAGGTAGACAAGGGCGATCTGATTACAAGACGTGACGTTATTGTAACTTTATCAGAACAGGGATATATCAAGTATCAGGACATTGCTACATATGAATCACAGGGTAGAGGTGGCAGAGGCAAACTTGCTACAAAACTTAAAGATGAGGATTATGTAACAAAGGTTATCGTTGCCTCAACACATGACAGAATGATGTTCTTTACCAATAAGGGTAGAGCATTTGTTCGCATGGTTTACGATCTGCCTACATCAGATAGCAGAACCGCAAAGGGTACACCAGTTCAGAACTTCATCAACATTGATATTGCAAATGGTGAGAGAATTACCGCACTTCTGCCTGTTTCTGATTTTAACGG
>NZ_JBGVMC010000403.1:0-1165 GCF_045124615.1 Succinivibrio sp. | reverse complement strand
CTCATCAAGATAGGCACTTGAGAATATGCAGCAGCTTTTTTCATTTGTACCTATATACTCATCAATAAGCGAGAATATTTCTTTTCTAGATAGAGGATCAACACCAACTGTAGGTTCATCAAGAACAAGAATTTCTGGCTTCGATGCAATGGCACACAAAAGAGCTATTTTCTGCTTCATTCCTCCAGAGAGATCGTCAAACTGTCTGTCCTTAAACTGCAGCAGATCGACCTTTTTTAAAAGAGAGTACAGATACTCAGTGCTGTCTTTTATATCAAGGCCTTTGAGTGCTGCAAATATCTTAAGATTATCAATAACAGACAGCTCTTTGTACAGACCAAGAGTCTGAGACATATAGCTTATTGATTCAATAAAGTGTCTGTCATTAGTATTTGGAGTCAAACCTCTAAGTTTGATGCTTCCCTTTGCAGGTTTTAAAACACCAGTTAAGAGTTTTAATAAAGTTGATTTTCCTGCTCCATCAGGACCTGTAAGACATATTTTCTTATAATGCTTTTCAATGCACAAAGAAAAATCCTTAAAGACGCAGATGTTTCCTCTGTCTTTTGTTTTATATGAAAAATTCAAATCTTTAATATCAATCAGCATGGGTGAACACTACTGTAACAGGCTGACCGAATTTGAGTATATCGTCTTTATCAGATGTTTCTACTCTGACTTCATATACAAGATCTGCTCTTAAATCCTGAGTCTGAACTGTTTTTGGGGTAAACATTGCTGTATCAGAAATATAGGTTACAACTCCTTCAACATCCTTATCTGAGCCGTTTTTTATGAAAGCTTTATTTCCTGTATGAATGAAAGGTAACTGCTCATATGTAGCATATACAGCAATTCTTTTTTTATCAGTTTTTACTATTTCAAATACGCTTTGAGATGGCGTTACATAGTCAGCTTCCTCTCTAAAGGATGTTCTTATAGAGCCTGTAAACGGAGCTTTTATCACACCCTGTTCAGAAATCTTATAATCAAGCATTTTTAACTCAGCAATACAGCCTTCATTTTCTGCCTTTGCCTGTGTTATTTCCTCTTCTCTAAAACCTGTTTTCATCTGAGAGAGTTTTGCTTTAGCCTCATCAAGCTGAGCCTTAATCATCTTTGTATTAAAAAGAGCATTATCCTTTTCCTGAACAGAAATACTCTT
>NZ_JBGVMC010000402.1:0-6418 GCF_045124615.1 Succinivibrio sp. | reverse complement strand
ATACGATCTTTCTATACTCTCTATTATATTTGCACCTCTTGTCCTTATAATTGTCGCAATAAGTAAAATTGAAAAACTAAGGATTGTATTCAATACAGCAGTAACTATTTACTGTGCTTTTATACTCGCTCTTATTACTTTTCTTGAAGTTGCTACCATACCTTTCATGAATGAGTATGGTGTTAGACCTAATCATATATTCCTTGAATATCTTATTTATCCAAAAGAAGTTTTCAATATGATGTTATCAGGTCACAAGTTTGATTCAATCATAGGTTTACTCTCTTTTGCTTTAGCATTTTTCCTATTTTTTAAACTCTTTAAAAAGTTAACCAATAGCTATAAGCCAAGCTCTTTAAAAAGTTTAGCAATTCAATTTCTTTTTGTTTTAATTGTACTTCCGCTTTTAGCACGTGGAAGCTTGACACACAAACCACTCAATCCGTCTAACGCGGCCTTTTGTGAATCGCAAACAGCAAACAGCATTCCTGTTAACTCAGCATTCAATCTTTTTTATGTTTCAAAACATTTAGGTGAGAATTCAGTAAATTCATCTGAAATATATGCTTTTGCAACTGTCAATGAAGTAATTGATTCTGTTGATAATCTATCAAAAGCTGACTTTATAACATCAGATTCAAACTGTCCTATTCTTCAGAAGATAACTCCATCTGTTGAAGTAAAACGCAAAAAGAATGTAGTTGTAATTCTTCTTGAAAGTTTCGGAGCTCAATATGTCAAATCATTAGGTGGACTCGATCTGGCACCTAATATTGACAGTTTTTCAGAAAAGAGCTGGTTCTTTACAAATATGATGGCAACGGGTCATCGATCTGTTCGAGGTATTGAAGCAGTAACAGCATCAAATCTGCCAAGTCCACTTCCTAGCATTGTAAAACTTGATAATAGAGAAAAACTTACAACACTCTTTTCTATTTTTAAAAAGGTAGGCTATAGGACATCATTCATATATGGTGGTGAAAGTCACTTTGACAATATGAGATCCTATTTTTTCAATAATGGAGTTGATCTTATCATAGAGCAGAAAGATTATAAGTCTCCATCATTTACAGCATCTTGGGGTGTAAGCGACGAAGATCTGTATAACAAGGCAAATGAATATTTTTCAGATTTATACAAAAGCAATACCTCATTCTGTTCAATGATATTTACGTCATCATTCCATGATCCATTCGATATACCTAGTGGAAAAGTTGATATATCCAATCTCAAGTCAAATGATGTAAAAAGACATATGGCTGTAAAATATGCAGATTATGCACTTGGAAAATTCTTTGAAAAAGCTCAAAAAGAGCCATACTATAAGGACACTATATTCGTTGTAATTGCAGATCATGACAGTCGAGCCAAAAACTACTCTCACTTTCCTCTGTCAAACTTCCATATACCTGCATTTATTATAGACAGCGATATAAAACCTAAAAAAGACAACAGACTTGTAAGTCAGATTGACATACTGCCAACAATTCTGTCATTAAGTGGAGTGTCAGGAAAGCTTCCTATTGCAGGACAGGATCTGACAAAAGACAATATTATTCAAAGAGCGCCTATAATCTATTACTATACTTATGCCTATCTTGCAAAAGAAGGTGGCCAAAATGTTATTACAACTTTAGGACCAGGATTAATGGCTGAAAGTTTTATTGTTGATGATGAGCAAAACTTTATTAAAAAGACAGCAAGCAATGATTTGAAAAACAAGGTGGCATTTTTAAATCTTCCAATTGAAATGCATAAACATTCTCTTAACAAAGCAAAATGCATTAAGGATATTGCTATTAAATAATTGATAAAAAAAGGTACCTCATTTCTGATGAGATACCTTCTTATAGAAATAATGATCAGTTATTGCTTTTTAGCTTCATCATCTAAAAACTTAATAAACTGTTCAAGTTTCTCTTCATTTGCACGATCTCTTCCTGAAATAGCAAGCAGAACAAGTTCAGCATCATCACCATATACAATAGCTTCAATGCCTTCATTCTCGCAGACAAAGCTATAACCATCTGCAACTAAAGAAGAGAGCACTGGTACTGAACATGCCAGCTGCTTTGCAGAAGCCTTAGCATATGCTTCAGGACTTGATGGGCTATCTGCAAGCTGTTTGATAGCTGTTACGCTCACTGCAAGCTTTGACCCTTCATCCTTATATACAAGCGAATTTGGAACACTTGGATTTAGTTTTACACTAAATCCAAAAGGACAAGGAATAGCAGCCTGCTCTGTTCTAGATTTCTCTACCACGTATTCAGATGAAACCATCTGTGCGTTGACAGCAAAAACGCAAATGCTGCATACAAGACCTGGAAATAATCGTGAAAACTTAAACATAAATTATTTCTTTAATGTTGAGATAATATCGTCAGAAATTACCTTAACGTCGCGGTTACCATCAAATGCAACATACTTGGTCTTAGCGGTCTTTGACAAGTCCTTGTAGAAGGCTACTAAAGGCTCAGTCTGCTCGTGGTAAACCTTCAGACGGTTACGTACTGTGCTCTCCTCATCATCAGGACGAATCACAAGATCTTCACCTGTTACATCATCCTTGCCCTCAACCTTAGGTGGGTTGTAAACGATGTGATAAGTTCTGCCTGAAGCTAAGTGAACACGACGGCCTGACATTCTCTTAACGATCTTCTCATCAGGAACTTCCAGCTCTACAACAGCATCAATTTCAATACCATTATCAACCAATGCCTGAGCCTGTGGAATTGTACGAGGGAAACCATCAAAAAGGAAACCGTTCTTGCAGTCATCCTTTGCAATTCTTTCTTTAACAAGGCCTAAAATGATGTCATCAGATACAAGCTTACCAGCATCCATAACAGCCTTAGCCTTTAAACCAAGCTCAGTACCAGCCTTGATTGCAGCTCTTAACATATCGCCAGTTGAAATCTGTGGGATATTGAAAGCAACTGTTAGATTCTGTGCCTGTGTGCCTTTACCTGCACCTGGAGGTCCTAAAAGGATAATACGCATTTTTTTTCCTTGAATAAAAGTTGAAAACAATAAGAAAATTATAACACGTAAAGAGGCTCTAGGTCACAGTTATAAGGCTTAAAAACAAAAAATGCTCCTAAAAAATAATTCTAGGAGCATCTTTATCATGTCAGATTAGAATAGGTATCTAGCACCTAATGATACAGCAGTCTTGTCAGTGCTGTATGGAGTGTTGATATTAGCTTTTTTCATAAGAGCTCTATCATTATCACTTGTTGCATCAAATCTGGCCTCTGACCATACGATGAAGTTTGGGTTTGCCTGGTAGAATGCGTATACTGGGAAGGTCTTTAACTTTGCATCTACCTTTGTATCTACATCATTTAAACGAACTACTCTATCTTGCTTGTAATTCATCTGGTTGTAACCTGCACGCAAGCCAATACCTGATTCAAAGGTATAACCTACAACAGCTTCAAAGCCACGAGCCTTGAAATCTTCATCAGCCTTATCATTACCATCTTTTACGCGGAATGAGAAGGTGCGGTTATTTACAGTTAATGCTGCATATAAACCACTATCGATGCTACCTAATGTTACAGATGCTGCAGCAGTATTCACCTTATCAAGATCGGTTGTGTAATGAGCAAAACCTAAAGCATCATATTTCTTATCATCCTGAGCGCCGATAAACTCATAACCAGCCTTTACTGACAATGGTAAAGCAAGATCAAATGTATAACCTAAAGCAATTGAGGCACCATTCTCAACAGCAGCTTTTTTATGATCAGAATAACCATTTTCAAGCTTGTACTCATCATTTGATGTTAGTAATCCAACCTTTGCATCAAAACCTTTATTTGAATATGCATACTCAATACGACCTGAGTTACGCTCATCATTTGCACTCTGAGCATTTGCTGAGTAATCATCAAAAACATCGGTTACTGAGGTTACATAATTCATAGCACCTTTAAAGCGACCTAACTTTAATGAGCCAAACTTACCATATGACACCTGAAGATACTGATCACGAGCCTTGATATCATCACCAGTTCTCTTTGAACCATCAGCCATATCCCACTGAGTATATGCCTTAAATTTAAAGTCTTTTAACTTGGTTTCACCACCAATACCAAATCTTGCTGAATTTACAAGAGTATTGTCTGATTCACCTGCTTTTTGCTTTGTCTCAGTTGAATGATATAAAACGCTCTGAATTCTACCGTCTAATTTTAATGAAGTGCCATCCTTATCGTATACAGTTGCGCTGTATGCCTGAGTTGATGAAACTAATGAAGCAACAAATAGTGCTAATAATGATTTTTTCATAATATTCTCTTTAAATTGTTAACCGTGCTTTATTGCACACAGAAAATTCTAAAAAGAGAATGTAAAAAATAGGATTGTAATGACGTGTATTGTGTTAAGGATAGGTAATGAATTGTTAATAAAAATAAAGGCCACATTATATTGAGAATGCAGCCTTCATAATAAGCAATTAATTCAATAAATTAACCTAATAACAGTTCATTCATTGATTTTACAAATGAGCTTGGATCTTTTAAGGCACCCTGATCTGACAGAAGAGCCTGATCAAGGATTAGCTGAGCCCATTTTGCAAAACGCGCATCATCAGTTTCAGCATTTGCTTTTTGAACTAACTTATGTGATGGATTGATTTCAAGAGTATATTTCTCCTCAGGCATACTCTGACCTGAAGCCTCAAGAATTCTTCTCATCTGTAAGGTCATCATGCGGTTTGCATCAGAAATTACACATGAAGGTGAATCAATAAGTCTTGTTGAAACAACAACATCCTTAACCTTGTCGCCAAGAGATGTCTTGAAACGCTCAATCAGATCCTTGTGCTCTGTTGCAGCACTTTCCTGCTGCTTTTTCTCTTCCTCATCAGCAAGAGATCCTAACTTTAGATCCTGTGAGTTTGCAGGAACAAATTCCTTACCTGAGTACTCTGTGATGTTGCCCATCAGCCACTCATCGATTCTCTCCCACATTAAAAGAACCTCAATACCCTTATTCTTTAAGGTCTCAAGATATGGTGAGTTCTTTGCAGCCTCATAGCTTTCTGCAGTCAGATAATAAATCTTATCCTGACCTTCCTTCATTCTGCTAATGTAATCGTCAAAAGAAACCTTAGCAGTTGCATCATCAGAATTTGTTGAAGCGAATCTAAGTAGCTTTAATACTGCATCCTTGTTGTCATAATCCTCTACAGGACCTTCCTTTAGAACATTACCAAACTGAGCATAGAACTCATTGTACTTGTCATTATCCTTAGATAACTTATCAAGCATTGATAAGACACGCTTAGTTAAAGCCTTCTTTAATTTTCTTGTAACAGCAGTTTCCTGTAAAAGCTCACGTGATACGTTAAGTGGAAGAGCATTAGTATCTACAAGACCTTTTACAAAGCGCATGTAGTTTGGTAAGAATGCCTCTGCCTTGTCCATGATGAACACTCTTTGAACATAAAGCTTAAGGCCATGTTCATTGGTTCTGTTGTACAGATCCCATGGAGCTTTCTTTGGAATATAAAGTAAAGAGGTATACTCAAGATCGCCTTCAACCTTATTGTGAGCATAGGTCATAGGATCCTGATAATCATGGCTTATATGCTTGTAGAACTCGTTGTACTCTTCTTCTTTAATGTCTTTAGCTGTACGTGTCCATAAAGCCTTTGCATTGTTTACCTGAGTGTACTCAAATTTCTTTTCAGTATCCTTGCTCTCCTCACCTTCAGCTTTTGGCTCATACTTTTCTTCATAAAGCTCAACAGGTGTTGAAATATGATCTGAATACTTGGTAATGCAGTCACGTAGTTTCCAGGTATCCAAAAATTCAGTTTCAGAATCCTTTAAATGCAGGATGATCTGAGTACCACGGAATGGAACAGAAATATTCTCTGATGTGAAGGTACCATTACCATCTGACTCCCAGCGAACGCCTTCATTTTCTGCAGCATTTACTGAACGTGATACAACTGTTACCTTGTCTGCTACGATAAATGAAGAATAGAAACCAACACCGAACTGACCGATAAGCTGTGAATCACGCTTAGCATCGCCAGTAAGATTCTTCATGAAAGCTTCAGTACCTGACTCTGCAATGGTACCTAAATGGCTGTTAGCCTCATCAAGAGTCATACCGATACCATTATCAGAAATTGTAAGAGTCTTTGAATCCTTATCTGCTCTAATCTGGATCTTGAAATTTGGATCATCCTTTATAAGATCCTGATTTGTAAGTGACATGAAATGCAGTTTATCGATTGCATCTGATGCATTTGAAATAAGCTCTCTTAAGAAAACTTCCTTGTTTGAGTATAGAGAGTTTGCAAGTAAATCCAGTAGCTTGGTTACCTGAGTCTGAAAACCATGTACAGTTGCTGCCATTTTAAAGTCTCCTTTGTTTTTGGCAATTTAAAATATTT
>NZ_JBGVMC010000401.1:0-2043 GCF_045124615.1 Succinivibrio sp. | reverse complement strand
AAAAATCGTTGATAGAGACTCAGGCAGTGATGAGAAAGTAAGGCTTTTAAGTGGTGATGGTAAAACATTTAATGGCTCTGGTCGAAAGAATTCTAAGCGTAATGTAAATGTTTTTAACATTTTAGATCCATCATCTGAACTATGCTTAACATCAATACCTTTAGATGACAAGGATTCTGAAATTCCTACATTTCAGCATGCTCTAAAATTCTATTCTTTAAAAAACACTATGGTTACTGCAGATGCACTACACTGTCAGAGAGACACAATGTCCATAATTTTAGAGAAAGGTGGTCTTTTCACTGTAACTGTTAAAGATAACCAATCAGCTCTAAAGGAAGTCATAGTTAAGACTTTTGACAGCAATAAAGACACTATCAATAAGATAGAATTCAACGACTGTGACTACTACATTTTTCCTATTGATTATGAACTTACTGAAGTTGAATTTCCTGGAACAAAAGCCTTCATAAAAATGGTGTCTCATAAGAGAAAAGATCAGGTCGATTACAATCCTGAACCTCAGTACTTTATATCCTCATCTGATAATCCACAACTCATTATGGAAACTATTGATAACCGTTGGCATATTGAAAGTGGTTACCACTGGTGGAAGGATGATTTTTTAAAGGAAGATGAGTGTACATTCATGGATAAAAATGCCATTAAAGTTATGGCTACATTCAATAACATTACCTATGCTTTATACAGAATCGCTTCAGCTATATTTGATGATTCATGCATGGCAGAAACAAGAATTCGTTACGAGGAGTGTCCTGAGAAAATGCTTGAGAAGCTAATACCTCTGATGGAAAAACAGAATCTGTCCATGCTTCTGAAGCAAAACATGAAAGGCAGAAAAAAGTCTTAATTTCAGACAGAAAAAAATAATTTATCCTCACTTTTCCAAGACATTAACAGATAAGGTTATAGACTTTATCTGTCGATGTTTTTTAGTCAATTTAAGTCAAAATATCGAACGATTTAACTTTTTTCTGATTTAGTCTCATCTTTTGAATCACTTTGGCTTGTTTATCAAGTATTAAAACTTAAAATATTCAGTGATGCGTAACTTCTACCCGATTTTCAAAAGTTTTTTTTATATCTGATACTTTTTTCTTTAAGATCAATTTTAAAGGACCTCCTTAAAATATTATAGATTGAGAGGCTTTTTCTTAATTAGGTTCTTCAGCATTAGCTAAATATACATTTGAATATGAAGTATAGAGATTATGGCAGCCATATTTTAAAAATCTATTCAGCTAGACGATTTTCGGGCGCCTTGCCACCCGAGAACGATTTTAAGCTGTCACAGTACCTTGCAAAACATCTTGTTTTGCTTCTTTGTTTTATCTTGGCTTATTAAATGATTGTAATCCATCAATATGCTCAAATAAATCATCTGCGACAGGATGCCAGAGAGGATCTAGAACAAAATCAATACCTTCTCTTCTTGCTAATTTAGCAGCAGGAACAAAATCACTATCACCAGCAATAAGAATAATCTGATCAACTTGTTTTTTTAAAGACAAGGAAGTAATGTCAATGCCAATACGCATATCAACACCCTTCTGTTTTGCATTTAGTCTTAAATCGTCTTCAGTTAACTCAGAAAATTTTTTATCTCCTCTAAAGAGTTTCTTTAAAACATCCTCTTTCAAAACATACTGAGGAGCTTCAGATAACCTTCCCATACGTAAAGCAAACTTTCTTCTATGCTTTAATTCATCATAAAAAGCTTCTGTCCACTTAAATACGTCTGACTTTCTGAAATTAACAGTCTTTCCTGTAATAGGATTAAAAATATTATCTGTAAGCCATGGACAATCATAATAAAAAATTCTGTACAGATATGAATTAGCTACATGTTTATAACAATAAGATTCAAGCTCATCAGCTCTTTCTTTTGCAGACTTTTCTCCCCATAAAGATTTTGCTCTTTTTCTATAAAATCCACCATCTACAAGAATTGCTGTTCTGATTTTGTCCATAAAACAATATTCCATATACTATAAGACCTCGACTTCGTCACTTCTCTGAGAG
>NZ_JBGVMC010000400.1:0-4542 GCF_045124615.1 Succinivibrio sp. | reverse complement strand
GAGTTTTACTAAGAGTTTTTCGGCATCATCATATAAGCCAAGTCTATTGGCTGTTTCAATTTCCTTTTTGATAAATACAGGATTTTCCTTGAAAGTGCCGTCGTACTTTTCAAGAAAATCTTTATACAAAGAAGCATTTGCTGACTGAAGATACAGTGCAAAAAGCTCATCTGCTTTTTCTAGTGACTCATCCTGCATGTATTCTGTATACATATAATCAGTTGCAGCCTTGAAATTACCTGCCTGCAAAGCCAGATTATATAGACGCTTTCTTGTCTTTGAATCAATTCTCTTTACCTTGTAAAGATATTCATATGCAGTATCAGGCATTCCCATGCTTAAGGCAATATCTGACAGTTCTCTTAACTGCTCGTCATTAAGATCCTTTACATGAAATGCCTTAATTTCAGCTCTTACCTCATTTAGAGTTGCCTCTTCACTCTGATTGTTTATGGAGCCAGCCAGAGCAATCTTTGTCTTTATATAAAGAATATAGGTATCAGCTGAACGCTTTTTTGGATCTTCTTTAATCTGTGGTGCAAGAAGCTCCATTACCTCATTGTAGTTTCCTTTGTCGTAATAGATCTTTGCTCTAAGATATGGGAGCATAGGATCGTTTGGATGAACTTTTTCAAGTTCATTTAGATATGCAAGAGAAACCTCAGGAGACTGAGCTTTTGCAATTTTCTCTTCAAGAGATGTTGAAGTAGGTGTTAAAAAATATACAGCAGCAGCTGTTGCTGTTACCAGTAGTGCAATAGTAGTTTTACTTAGCAGATGAATATGATTTTTACTGCTTTTCTTGTTTGTATACATAGTTTAGTTTCGCACCTGGTTGCAGATAAATGTGCCTGAAATCAATCCTTTCTCATCAGTTGAGAAAGTATCAACATAACCTTCTCTTGTATGGTCAAATCCAGTTGATGAAACAACCTGACATCTACTGTCTGACCAGAGACTTACAGTAAGTGGTACATATGATTTGAATGCAAATTCAATCTTTGAACCTAGTCTGTTCCACTTCTCAACAATTCCGTTTGCACTCTTAAGCTCAGCTTTGATTTTGTGATCTTTTGTGAATCTGACGGTATTTCTTTTCTTGTTTAAAATCATATAGTAACCGTCTATGGCATCATTAAATCCGACAATATCAGAGCTTACAGGATAACCAAAGGATTTTGGAACTCTAATAGAGCGAATGCCTGTTGATGTGATATGCAAAGTTCCATTCAGATCTTTAGACAGTCCTGTTTCATACAGTGTTCTAGCTCTTCTTGCATAGTCTGAAATGAATAGAGGTGTAACC
Organism: Succinivibrio sp.; assembly: GCF_045124615.1. NCBI lineage: Bacteria > Pseudomonadati > Pseudomonadota > Gammaproteobacteria > Aeromonadales > Succinivibrionaceae > Succinivibrio > Succinivibrio sp. Next base: position 3,236 of record NZ_JBGVMC010000400.1, on the reverse strand, counting down.
TCCTGTGATAGAGCATAGTCATAAAGACTTGTTAATGCCTTTAACGAAGCTTCATAGGTACCTGAGTACATATGATAGTAAATGCTGATTGTCTTGAGTCTTCTTGGAGAGCCAGTAAGTTCATAAGTCTCTTTTGCTCTTGCAAAACCGTCATAGTGTTCAGTCCACTCGTTTGTATATACGTTCTCATTCATCTGAGGTGCATATACTTGAACACCATCTTTATACCAGCATACAGTTGGAGATACGTTTGTAAGAGATTCTTCACCTTTCTTGATAGTTGTGTTTCCACCATTAAGATTCTGAATTCCAAGCTTATCAATTTTTACAACCATATCCTCTGTTGGATTAGCATCACCTGACCACAAAAATACTTTTACCTTTTTTCCCTTTGGTGCAAGTCTTGTATTGATGTAATCAATAGAACCTTTCATTTCCTTGTTGTAATCAAGCTTGTAGCCAGGAATATTCAGATGCTCACCGTATATAAGGTTAGACTCAAGCCATCTCATATCCCAGTTGAATGGATGTGAGAATGTATGAGATGCGATTTCAACATTTGGAAGTTCAAATATTTTTCTTGCCACATCCTCAAGCATATTACTGTCTTTTGGATAAAGACCGTCTTTAGCAATCTCGCCTTGAATAATAGATACAGTATGAGGTACATCAATACCCTTAAAGACATGTTCGTATAAAACCTCACTTACAAGAGGAGTGCCCTTGAACCATGATCTTGAAGGAAATCCGTCACCGTCAACATGGGATGTAAGAATTCTTTGTCCTGATTCAGTTGTTGCATCAGCAGCTACAATTTTTGGAAGATTGAGCATCTTGTCCAAAAAAACAAAAGGATCAACAAGCCATGTATCAGTGTTGTTATTTAAGGATTCAACAGGGTATGGAGATACTGCAGCACCGCCCCATGGAGCCTTAAAAACTAAAGTAGAGGTATTACCCTTTTGGTTTTCTATGTAAACTAGACTTTTAAAGCCATCCTTTTTAGAGATGGTAAGTGCATTTACCTGATCAAGTTTACTAAAATGTGGATTTAAAAGACCCTTTGATAGAACATCATCTTTATGCAGTCTGTATGGAGGTGGTACTTCTGCACCGTACTGCATTCCAAGTGCATTTAGAGTTTTAGGATCCTGAGGTATAGTTCCTAAAAAAAGCATAGGAATATATCCTATGTGAGTCTGTACATACTTATCAAATTCAGGATTATCTGTAAAACTACTTACGCTATCAAAATAGGTTACTAAAGCAGCATATCTTGTTTTGTCTATGGTGCTGTAGTTTAGTGAATTGATATCAACTGTATCAACTGCATATCCAAGATATTCAAGAGGTGTTGCAATTCTTGTATGAGCAGCACTAATCAGCTGACTTGAGAATCTTCCATCATAGAGAGTTAAAACTCTTTTAGGTATGCAGTAAACATAACTAGTTCCAAAACCGTAGAGCATGCCGTCAGATACATATGGGGTAAATCCAAGTTCAGCAATCTTTTTTGCAAGTTCAGTTCTCTTTTTCTGATCTGTATCATCAAGATAGTCAATTGCAATAACTTCCACGCCCTGCTTTAGCGCTGGTTTTACAGCTTCTAAGAGCCATTTTCTATCTTCTTCACTTACATCAGTATATGTATTGTCAGATGCATTGTAACCTTTGTACAATGATTCAAAAGCAATTGCCTTTGGTTTAAATGAAATTCGTGGGAAAATTTCAAATCCACGATTAAAAATCAGATTTGGAATAATCTTGTGGATCTTTTCAACAGCATCCTTAAGACCGTTTACCTGTTTTTCAAAATACTCAGGATTTTCATCTTCATCTGCGTAAAGATAGTAGCTGTCTAATGTATCTAGGAATAAACCTTCAAAACCTGCCTTTTTAAGTAGATCTGACTGCTTTTCAAGGTATTTATGCCATTTTTCATCCCTGACATCCATTACAGCACTGTCCCACTCATCATTATGACTTTTTACAGAAGTTTTGAGATATTCAGGGACAGTTCCGTCAAATTCGCCTACAGAGAGATATGCATAGACTGTTACACCTGTATTCTTTAGTGTCTGAATCTGTTTTGGTGTGACATTAGCTGGATCAAGGACCACTCTGTCAAAGTTAATAAGTTCTCTAACAGAATCAACTTCATTGTAGTAAAAGCAGATTGACTTTGCAGTTTTAGCGTATGAAGAATGCATAAAAAACACAAAGCACAGAGCTAACAGTACCTTAATGATTTTCAATTTTTTTCTCTCTTGAGTATTTTATTTTGGGATCAATCGTCCGTTTTTATGCTTTATAGCCTAAAAAGTTGAATGAAAGGCAAATTAGAAATGGTAGTTATTTATAGTTTTTATAAATATCCGATAAGTTTATACCAATTACTTTGCAATGCAAGCATTTTTTTTGTATAAAAATGATAAATATGCCTTTTATACGTGTAGCTCCTTAATTGAGCTATATTTATTCATTTTTAAAGACAGCTTATGAATAGTGCAAACAGAAGATTAATGCCTATATCTTATAGGAATTATCTATAGCTTGATATTAGAAAATAGTATTATTTTTATCAATAAATTGGTAATAGACTGTAGTTATTGAAATTCTTAATATTAAAGTTCGTTTTTATAGGAGATTACAATGACTACTTTATCTATTCCATTTAAGTATGATTATGTAGGCTCTTTTTTAAGACCTGAAGCTGTGCAAAACGCAAAACAGCTATTTAAAAAAGGCCTTATCTCAAAAGACGAACTAAAAGCCGTTGAGGATGCCGAAATTGTAAAATTGATTGAAAAGCAAAAAGCGGCAGGTTACCACGTTATAACAGATGGAGAGTACAGAAGATCTTACTGGCATCTTGATTTCTTCTGGGGACTTAACGGAATTGAGCAGACTGAACTTTCTCACGGATATTTCTTCCATGGAGAGGAAACTGCAAAAGGCTCTATAAAGATTACTGGTAAGATTTCAGGGCAAAACCACCCATTTGTTGAGCATTTTAAATTCGTAAATCAGTTTGCAGATGATAATACAGTTGCAAAACAGACCTTTCCTGCTCCAGCTCAGCTTCTGGCAGAACTTTTCAGAAAAGATAATGTTGAAAATACTAAAAAATTCTATCCAGACATTAACGACCTTATAAATGATATTGCAGCAGCTTACAGAACTGTAATTAAAGATCTGTATGATGCTGGATGTAGAAACATTCAGGTTGATGACTG
>NZ_JBGVMC010000399.1:0-1835 GCF_045124615.1 Succinivibrio sp. | reverse complement strand
TGAAACAATCGTAAATTCATTGAACGTCTGGTTAAATTCACTTGTAGCAAGACAGCAGTTGTTAGGCGCACGTGTGCTATTCCGTGAGGAAGATAATCCTACAACTGAGTTAATGGATGGTATCTATCATTTCAAGGTATTTATGACCCCACCTTCACCTGCTGAAGATCTTGAGTTCAATCTTGAGATTGATACCGGCTACTATGACACCTTGTTTGGTTAAGATTTTTTAAGTCCGTCTTTTTAGACGGATTTATTGTTTAAGAGGATTATAAAAATGGCAGAAAATGCTTTAACTCCAGATAAGACAATCAACTTTCGCGTTTACAAAGATGGTAATAATCAGCTAGGTATTGCAACTGTTGATCTCCCTGATTTGTCTTATATGACTGATACTATCAGTGGTGCTGGTATTGCAGGTGAAATTGATTCTGCAGTAATAGGCCATATTCAGTCAATGTCTTTAACAATTAACTGGCGCTCAGTAACACCTCAGGCTTTAGAGTTGCTATCAATTAAGGGTGCAGATCTGATTTTCAGAGGTTCTCAACAGTTCCTTGATAATGCAACCAATTCACTTGTTGCAAAAGGTGTAAAGGTAACAGTAAAGACTTTACCTAAGACTGTAGGTTTAGGTTCTTTAGAGGTTGGCGCTTCTTCAGGCACTACTTCCGAACTTGAAGTAACCTATCTGAAGATTGAAATTGATGATCAAGAAACAGTTGAGATTGATAAGTTGAACTTTATCTGCAAGATCAATGGCACTGATTTGTTAACAGATGTAAGAACTCAGATTGGTATGTAAGGAGATTGTTCATGTTTGTAACATTTGCTAAAGCTGTTAAGTTTGAAGGTAAAGAATACAAAGATGTAGAGCTGAAGCTTGAAGATTTATCAGGTGCCGAGCTTAAACAGTTGATTAATGATTATGCTCGCATGAAGAAAATTGTTAATCCAGTGATGAGAACAGTAACTGTGATCTGTTGGGATGATAGCTTTGATCTGTTTGTTGCTTCAAAGCGTTCTGAACAGCCAATTGAATTCTTTGAAAAGTTACCAGTAGCTGAATACATGCAGATTATTGGTGCAGTTCAGGCTTTTTTCAACAGCTCGGCATTGGAAGCTCAAGCGATTTAAATGACTTTCTGAAACAATACCGCAAAGGGGTGATGTCGTTGGCCACCTCTTTGCAGTCTCCATTCTTTGATTTATTTAACGCTCCAATGTCGGATGTTCAGGAACTTGCAGAAGAGTATCTTGAACAGCAAAAGAGCATTTCAAAACAACAAAAACAGCAGAAATATCCAAGGGCAAGAAGATGAGCAATAACAGATTATTAGATTTTGCACTGACTTTTGCTGCTAAAATCGATCCTTCTTTAACACGTGCTTTTAAAGCAACCAATGCCAGTCTTAATCAACTCAATAAATCTATAAATGCAACTGAGCTTCAGAAGAAGCAGTTAGATCAGATTTTTTCTCAGCAAAGAGCAACGTTAACTGCAGCTCAGAATTTTGCAAAGATGAAGGAGCGTTTAGAGAGTTTAGGCGCACAGATGAAGGCAAGTAAACAGCCTAATGCTGAACTTTCTTCAGAATATGCAAAGCAGCAGTTGGCTGTAAAAAGAGCATCAGTTGCCCTTGAAGAACAGAAGAGTACATTACAGAGATTAAAAGCAGAAAGTGGTCTTGCTGGTAAAAGTCTGCAGGAATTAACACAAAGACAGAAAGAACTTGAGAACACCTCACGTAATGCCCAGAGAATGGCTTCTCTTAATCAGAAGATAGAAGGAGCTCAATCTTTAAGAGCATCTTATGGCGCTCAGTTTGCTATTG
>NZ_JBGVMC010000398.1:0-1543 GCF_045124615.1 Succinivibrio sp. | reverse complement strand
AGGTTTAATAGAGCAGATAGCCCTAAGAACCCCGTATATGCAGCTTTTAAGAGACAATAATGAGGTTTTAGAGCGATTTATTGAGCTTTTAAAAGAAAACCATTTTGCTTCCGAGCTGATTACAGCTCATCCAATACTGCTAGATGAACTGTTTATTCCTCAGTACTTTACTGCACCACCATCAGTTAATGAATATTCTGCAATGCTGCAAGAAAGACTTTTGAGAATAGAAAAGGATGATCTTGAAGCTATCATGGAAGAGCTTCGCCTATTTAAGAAGATCATGGTGTTCAGAATTGCACTGTCAGATAAGGCAGGAAAACTTCCTTTAATGAAGATTTCCGATGCTCTGACATTCCTAGCTCAGGCAATTGTAAAGCAGCTTCTTTCACTTGCATGGTCTCAGACTGCTGCAAAATATGGTGAGCCTGAAGGTCAGAGTATTGACGATCCTGGTCTTGCTATCATCGGTTATGGCAAGTTAGGTGGTATTGAACTTGGTTATAAGTCAGATCTTGATATGGTTTTCATCAGAAAACAATGTGAAGGTATGACAAATGGAGAAAGACCTGTCAGTGTCGATCTGTTCTACCAAAGACTTGTTCAAAGATTGCTTCATCTGTCTACAACAAAGACTATAGGCGGAATTTTATATGATCTTGATATGCGCCTAAGACCTGATGGTGATACCGGTCTTTTAATTTCTGATGTGCAGTCATTTGAACAGTATCAGTTATCAAGAGCATGGACATGGGAGCATCAGGCATTAGTCAGAGCAAGACCTATTGCAGGCTCTTTGAATATAATAAATGAGTTTGAAAGAATAAGAACAGAGATCTTAAGAAGCAAAAGGGATGATACAAAACTTAAAGAGGATGTTGTTCAGATGAGAGAGAAAATGAGAGCTCATCTTGATAGAACATCTGATACCCTATATGACATCAAGCAGGGACCTGGTGGTATGATTGATGTTGAGTTTATATCTCAGTATCTGCTACTACGCTATGCTCCTGTAAATGAGGATATGATCCTCTGGACTGATAATGTCAGAATTCTTGAAGAGTGTGCAAGACTGTCTATCATTAGTGAAGAGCTTAAAGTTACTCTTATCAATGCCTATATTGATATAAGAAAGATATATCATGAGCTGTCATTAGCTGATTTGCCAAGACTTGTATCAATGCAAAACCGTCTTGAAGCAACATACAAAGTAGAGCAGATCTGGAAGGAAATGTTTTCTTGATAAGGCTTATTGCCTTATCTGTAGTGGCGATCTCTTGTTAGATAGAACATATCAATATCGTCATCATCTAGCATGTAATCGATATTGATATCAGGTGTTTTTGTAAGAGACTCCTCAGACACAACAAGAGGTCCTTTACCTAAAGGACATTTGTATACTCTTGCTGACAGAACAACACCTACAGTTCTGCCTATAAGTCTTGTTGGATAAGCATGTGTCTCAACAATATGAGTGCCACCGATACTGTCAGCTTTCATTTTCAGTTCAAATCTAGCACTTTCAATTCGTGCAGCTGCATTT
>NZ_JBGVMC010000397.1:0-4447 GCF_045124615.1 Succinivibrio sp. | reverse complement strand
AAAATGATGTCCTTACAGATTATGCATTTGATGGTTACAGCTACATTATGAGACATAGAGTTGGACTTTGGAACCAGGCAGAAAGAACACTTACACAAGAAGAATTATATTCATCAATAAATTACGATGATGAAGAAATCTTAACAAAATACAAAGAAGCCCTTGCAAAAGAAAAAGGATGTTCTGTTAGAGATCTATCTAAGGCTGATATCAATAAGTCATTCAAAGCATGTAATTTGTATTGTTTCTGTGAAAGAAGTATGAAAAAAGCTTTCGGAGAGTTTGATATGGTTGATGAAGATCCATCAGAAAAAGAAGGTGATGGTTCTAAATTCAACCTTATAAACAATCAATAATAATTGATAATGTGTAACAATTTGAGCATCATGTTATTTTTACGCAATGCTCTATAACAGAAAGTCCGATTTTGTCGGACTTTATTTTTGATTCGATATACTTACTAGATCCTAATCATCCACTCAAATATTGCATTATTCCTTTATCCATTCAGTATCAAAAACTATTTTTAATCATATATAATATAAATATGCATAGGAGAATAATGGATGAAAACAATTAGCAATTCATGGTCTTTTTCGGATTTTTTAGATGATAATTACATTTATATAGACAAAACAGAAACCATTTATAATCTCTTAAAAAATGAAAAGAAAGTTTTCATCTCAAGACCACGTAGATTCGGAAAGTCCTTAACACTAGATACCATAGGAACTTTGTATGAGTATGGCGTAAATCCTTATTTTAAAAATACTTGGATCTTTGATAAATGGACAGAACCTACATATCCTGTTCTTAGAATTGATTTTTTAAAATGCTCTGTCACAGATATTGATGATTTTAAAAAACAATTTGTCCTAATTCTTAACAGATTTGCATCAAAACACAAACTATCTGAATATGAACAAAATTCAGATCCTGCAACTGCTTTGGATAACCTATTAGAAGGTCTAAAAGCAGAAGATAAAAAAGTTGTTATTCTTATTGATGAATACGATAGACAGCTAACAGCAAACATTACTAATTCAGAACTTTATGATAAATTCAGAGAAATACAGCGTAATCTTTATGCTATCATGAAAAGTAATACATCTATTAAGTTTCTTGCTGTTACTGGTGTTACAAGACTAAAAGATACCGCTATATTTTCTGCAGGCTCTGATATAAAAGACATTTCAAATTACAGCGAATACTCTCAGCTTATTGGTTTTACAAGAGAGGAAATCAAGCATTTTTATATTGAATATATAAAACTTACAGCAGCTTACGAAAACTCAATTAGCACAGAAAAAGTAAATGATCTGATGATAGAAGCATTGCTCGATAAGCTTGCTTATTACTATGATGGGTATTGTTTTGATAAGAAATACCAGAAAAAAGTTTTCTCAACTTGGTCTGTAAATAACTTTTTCCAGGAGGTTAAATCATCTGGCGAAGTATTTTTTGGAGATTATTGGTTTGAAAATGGTGGAATACCATCCATACTTGCAAACTATCTAAAGGATCACGAATTAAAAGCTTTTGATTATCTTGATGAAAATAGCACAGTTACTGTTTCTACAAACAGCTTTTTAAATCCAACATCACTACTAAACATTGATCAGAATGTTCTGATGTGCCAGACTGGTTATTTGACATTACGCTCATCTTTATCATCAGGTGAATCTAAAATCGACCTAGGTATTCCAAACAGAGAAATATATAAAGCGCTATTGCAGCTTATTTCTTTAAATTTCTTTTGTGATAACGTATCAATCAGAAATGATAAAAGAGAGAATATTCTAGATTGTGGTAATGCTAGAGATATTATCGAGTTATTCAATAAAGCAATAAATACTATTGCCTATGATAAATTTCCGATTAAATCTGAACATGCACTTGAATCATTAATAATGCTCTACCTTTTAGGTGCTGGTGTTGATGTATGTTCCGAATCACATTCATCAAAAGGAAGATCTGATTTAAAAATCGAAAGAGAAAATAGAAGAATTGTCATTGAGTTTAAATTTGCGAAAAATGAAAAAGAAGCAAAAAATAAACTTAAAGAGGCTGTAGAACAGATTAGAAATCGAGACTATGGTAATACGCTGCCATTAAAGAGTGATCTTTTAAGAATTGCAGCTGTTTACAATTCTGATCCAACTGTCAGAAAAATCAGTGATTTTGAACTTGTTTAATCATATAAAAAGAGCGTGAGTTTATCACGCCCTTGTTTTTGAAAGCTGAATATTATTCAGGCTTTGAAGTTCTCTCGTCAATAATACGCTTTGACTTATGCTCAGAACGTGTATTCAGATCGCCGTCCTTGTGAACAACAACTGAATATGGCTTAACACCGATTCTTGCCTTTAGTGACTTAGAAACTAAATCTGCTACATTCTCATCAGAATCTAAGTTGTCAAACTTCTTCTCAACCTCAACTGAGTACTTGCAGGTAAAGTCCTTCTCAAAGATTCTGATTAAATACTCACCTGTAATACCAGAAATTGAACGGATACCTGCTTCAACGTCTGATGGGAATACGTTAACAGCTGATACAATGAACATATCATCCTTACGGCCTAAAACATGGATTCTGCCATGAGTTCTACCGCACTTACACTTACTTGTATCAATCCAGCCAATATCACCGGTACGGAATCTGATTAGAGGACGAGCATGCTTTCTTAAAGTTGTAAACACAAACTCACCCTTTGAACCTGGAGGTAATACCTTACCAGTTGCAGGATCAACAGTTTCAACAAGAATGTGGTTCTCAGCAATGTGCAGACCATCTTTGTATTCACACATTGCAGCGCAGGCACCGAAGATATCTGATAAACCGTAGAAGTCATATACCTGTGCGCCCCATAATTCCTCAATAGCATTTCTAGTTGCTGAAATAGAACCACCAAGCTCACCTGCCACGATGATTTTCTTGATGTTCAGATCTTTCTTAGGATCGATACCGCTCTTAAGAGCCTTTTCACCTAACTGCCATGCATATGATGGGGAAGTCCAGATTACTGTTGGCTGATATGTCTTTAATACCCATAATAATCTTTCAGATGGTAAAGTACCGCCCCAGATACATAAAGCACCAGTTCTCTGAGCACCGATTACGTCAGGACCACCAACATATAATGAGAAATTCAGAGCATGAACATAACGATCTGTAGGTCTCATGCCAACCTGCCAGAACCAGCGGGCTTCTGTATCCTGGAATTCATCAAAGTCTTTTTGTGTAAATGGAGAAATTGTTGGAACACCGGTTGAGCCTGATGATGTTGAAATAAATACAACATCCTTCTCATCTACTGCACAAAGCTCACCCAAGAAAGAGCCTACGCCCTGAGTATCACGCTGAGTCTTCTTGTTGATGAATGGGAATTTCTCGATATCCTTTAAAGTCTTAATATCAGATGGTTTTACACCAGCTTCATCAAATGAGCGCTTGTAGTATGGAGAATTGTCATAAGCAAACTGAACAATCTCTTTTAGATCCTTAAGCTGATTTGCCTCAAGCTCTTCTCTTGGCATACATTCTAAGTGTTCGTCCCAATATTTTGAATCATTGATTGGCATTTGTAGCTAACCTCTTTTCGTATTTTCCTAGTTAAAGTACTTGTTTAAATAATTCCATTTTTTATCGCGCGAAGCTTCTATCAACTGAATATCCTCATCAGACAGATGCTTGAAACGCCCCTGTTTTTTGATGTATGTTGCTACATCAGAAAATTCTTTTATCTTGCGGTTAAGCTTATATTCACCGTTTTCAAATTCAGCAAGGTACCATAAACCGCAATCTACAACCTCTTTTGCTATTTCGACACAATCTTCAGTCTTGATACCCCAGCCTGTTGGGCATGGTGCAATAATATGAATATATTTTGTGCCGCGAATAGAAGCTGCCTTTTCAACCTTTTTCATAAAATCAGGAAGGTAACCAATTGATGCAGTGGCAGCATATGTAATACCATGAGCTGCAACAATCTCAAACATATTCTTCTTGTTGTGAAGATTGCCTTTGATTACGCTTCCAACAGGTGTTGTAGTTGTACGTGCACCAAACGGTGTAAGTGAGCTTTTTTGAATACCTGTATTCATATAAGCTTCGTTGTCATAGCAGATGTACAGAATGTCATCATTTCTGTCTATTGCACCTGACAGTGCCTGAATACCGATATCTGCAGTGCCACCGTCACCTGCAAAACCTACAACCTGAAAATCTGTTTTACCAAGAGCCTTAAGACCTGCCTGAATACCAGTCATCATTGATGCTGTACCGGCAAAGGTTGAGATAATTGCATTATTTGCAAAGCTAAGCTGAGGAAAATTAAAACCAACAGCTGACATACAACCTGCAGGAAGAACAGCAACTGAGCGTCTACCTAAAATCTTAAGAGCAATTCTAACTGCAAGAGAACCACCACATCCTGCGCATGCTTTA
>NZ_JBGVMC010000396.1:0-1651 GCF_045124615.1 Succinivibrio sp. | reverse complement strand
AAATTCATGTCTTGAAGATGGATTTGTCTTAAAGAATCCACCTAATGCAGTTGTTGTTGTATTTGAAATCTGATCTTTAACACCACGTGACTTTACACAGTAATGAGTAGCAGTAATTGTAACAGCAACATTTTTAGTATTTAAAAGAGTCTGCAGAGCCACTTTAATCTGCTGTGTAAGTCTTTCCTGAACCTGTGGGCGTCTTGCAAAAAACTGAACGATTCTGTTTACCTTTGAAAGACCAATAATCTTGTCTGACGGCATATAGGCAACTTTTGCAACACCATCCATTACAACAAAGTGATGTTCACAAGTTGAGGTTACAGTTATATTTGAAACCTTAACCATTTCATCAAAATGCATCTTGTTCTCAAAAACAGATACCTTTGGAAAATTTCTGTAATCAAGGCCAGAAAAGATCTCATCAATAAACATCTTTGCAACACGTTTTGGAGTCTGTGACAGAGAATCATCATTCAGATCAAGTCCCATTGTGGACATAATCTGAGAGAACTTTTCTTCAATAATGCTCTTTTTTTCCTCTGATGATAAAGAATTCTCCACATATGGAGATTCAAGGCCGCAGGCAATAAGAGCATTGCGAACCATTAATGCCTCATTTGACAGTTCATCAGTTTGCTGAGCAGTCATAGGTTTTTACTTCCTTTTCAATGCTGAAATGCAGATGGTGATGTTCCAAAGAGAATTTTCTTGCAAGATGATCACCTAAACGCTTAATACCGCCCTGCTCTGAAGCATGGTGACCAAGAACAAAAACAGGAGTACCGCTTTCCTTTGCTAAATGATATGTCTGCTCCTTGATATCACCGGTTACAAGTGCATCAAAAGGATGAGACATACGATCATCAACAAAAGTTGATCCAGAACCTGAACAAATTGCAATCTTTGATAATAAAATCTTCTCATCGCAGTCGCCTACAACGCTTACTGGAGTGTTTAAAGAATCAGAATAGATTTTTGCAATCTGCTCTACAGTAAGAGGCTCATCTAGAATGCCAACCAAAGCATAGGAGTTTGGATTACCAGGCTCAATATAATCAATCTCTGATAATTTAATGAGATCGGATAAATATCTGTTGTTGCCAACCACAAGATGAGTATCTAATGGAAGATGATAAGCTAAAAGATTTATATTTGACTCTAAAATTGCATTAAGTCTGTCTTTAAAAGCGCCTATAACTGGTGTAGTCTGCCCCTTCCAGAACAGACCGTGATGAACAATTAAAGTATCCGCACCAGATTCAATGGCAGCATCAATTGCCTCTAAAGACGCAGTGGCTGCTGTAGCTATGCTCTGACACTCCTTAAAACCTTCAACCTGTAATCCATTTAAAGAACAGTCAGGAATTTTTTTTACATCAAGATAATCATCAATATATGAAACGAGTTCAGATAAAAGCATACAGTCTCCTGTCTTATTACAGAGCTACAATACGGCACTGCTCTTTGGTATTCTTTTTAACCTTGTTGCAAATTGCAAGTGCACCTTCTCTAGTTTTTGAGGTACCTGCAAATACTCTGATCATGGCTTTTCCATTGATATTAATATTCTGGCTTATGGTCTTAAAACCTTTTGAATTTAAAACAGAAACTAGAGCATCAACATTTGCCTTTTTAGAGAATACACCAA
>NZ_JBGVMC010000395.1:0-2561 GCF_045124615.1 Succinivibrio sp. | reverse complement strand
CTATTTCAGGTCTTCGTCGCAGAGGTTATACACCAGCATCTATCAGAGAATTCTGCCGCAGAATCGGTGTGACAAAGCAGGAGAATGTTGTTGAGATGAGTGCACTAGAATCATGCATTCGTGACGATCTCAATACCAATGCACCAAGAGCAATGGCTGTTCTCCATCCAATCAAGCTTATTATTGAAAACTATGGTCAGGATGGTGTAACCGATACTTCCTATACAATTTCAAATCATCCTGAAAGAGATGATTTAGGAAGCAGAACAATCACCTTATCTAAGGAAATTTACATTGATGCAGCCGATTTTAGAGAAGAGGCAAACAAGCAGTACAAGCGCTTAAAGCTAGGCTCAGAGGTTCGCTTAAGAAATAGTTATATTGTCAAGGCTTTATCCTGCCAGAAGGATTCAAACGGCAATGTAACAGTAGTACACTGTGAGGCTGTTCCAAACTCAGTTGGTGCAAATATTGAAGGACACAAACCAAAGGGTGTAATTCACTGGGTTGATGCAAACAACTGCTTTAGAACAACTGTAAATCTGTATGAGAATTTATTCAATACACCAAATCCTGGTGCAGCTGAGGATTTCTTATCTACAGTAAATCCAAATTCAAAGACAGTAATTGAAAATGCAGCTTTAGAGAAGAGTCTTGAAAATGCAAAAGTTGGTGATCATTTCCAGTTTGAGCGTGAAGGCTATTTCTGCACAGATTCAAAGGCTTTTGAAGAGGGTAGAGTTGAGTTCAATCTGACTGTTGCTCTTCGTGAAAGCAAAAAGGTTATAGTATAAATAAAACATAGGAGTAGACATTATGTCTGATTATGAGAATTCTGACGTACAAAAATCAGATGAGAAGCTAGCACCTCCACCAGGAAGTGATTATGAGGTTGCTTTTACCTATCATTCTGATAATCAGTTAGAAAGAGCTTATGATAAAGCTGAACATTGGGTAAGATGTGGTGTAAAGCCAAATCAGGTATTCTTAGATGACCGCTCAATGGGTGTTATCAATTTCAGAAAGGAAATGCGTGATCCTTTACTTATTCAGGCTGGTGTTGAGCGTCTAATCGACTTTAGATGTTCATTAACTTTATCTGATACAGATGTTGATGCCGTTTTCTCAAGTGTAAGTTATTATGAGCCTGGCTGTGAGCCAACATACATTAATGCATATGATCCTGAACTATCTTCAATCAGAGAAGTTCTAAATATGGTAAGTAATAATTTATTCAATTATCTGCAGAAGCCTTTAGTACAGACTGACGTGGATTAATTAAAGACAAGACTTTCTGTTTTCAGGAAGCTTTCTTTTTTATAAGGGAAATTGGAGATCCTTGTGACCAGAATTAAAACCAAAAAGCTAGGAAGTGCACTCTTTGTATGTGCCCTTCCTGCTTTTGTTATGTCCGGATGTGTATCTTTAAAAAATCAGTACCAGAAGGTTTTTGGTGTTGATGAGAGTATGCAAGAAGCAACCGGATATTATTCATATCTTGATGCGCAATTATCAGACAACAAAATTGTAGTCCCAGAAGGTCTTGATAATCCAGGCAAGAATTCTCAGCTGAAGGTACCTTCTGTAAATCCAAATACCTTAAAGGGAAATGTTGGTGAGAAGGTTGATGTAAGACCTCCTGCAGCTCCATACAGAGCAGACTTTGGTAGCTACAGCCAGTGGATAGACAATGAGGCTATTGTCTGGTTTGAAAAAGACGGAACCCACGGTATTCGTACTGAGGATGATGCATGGATGCTGATTGATTCAATGCTCAGATCCATGAAGGTTGGTATCGGTGAGGTTGCTGACGGTCAGTATGTTCTGACAACAGTTTCATCTGATTTTACAGATTACGGCAAACCATATACAGAGCTTGACGAGGACAATGGTATTCTTCGTTATCGTCAGATTTATCAGCTTCGTGTTGGTAGAAATTCTGCTAATGAAATTGGTATTGCAAGCAGACTGTTAGCTTCAGAACGATACCTGTCAAATGGTTATTCAGTAAATAAAGATCTTTCTCCTGTAGAGCAGGAAAGATTTACTATGGGATTTTCAAACAATATCATTCATGCGTTAAATGAAAGATTTGTTGAAAGATCATATGATCCTGAGAATCTTGTAATTACCTTAGGTAAGGATAACAATGGACATGATGCTATCTTAGTTGAAGCTCCATTTGATACCACCAACAAGATCCTTGTAAGAACATTCCCAAGAATTGGATGGAGTGTAACAGCACATTCTGTTGCAAAGGCTCAGTATGATATTGAGGTTCTAGACAGCTCTGATGAGCAGGTTGTGTACACAAATTCAACTTCACTTGATATTGATCAGGGTACATATAAGATCCGTGTTGGTATTCATGGCAACATGAGTGCAATTACTCTGTATGACAAGGATGATGCTCCTGTACCTTATGAAGTGGTTTCAAGAATCTATCAGGGCTTTGCTCAGGTAATGTCAGCACAGTTTGCAGAATATACAAAAAATCAGGCAAATGTTGTAAAAGCAAAATAGTCATTAACTGATTTTCAAAAATAAGGAGCAGTATTGCT
>NZ_JBGVMC010000394.1:0-8750 GCF_045124615.1 Succinivibrio sp. | reverse complement strand
AAATATATTTATAATCAAATAGTTAATGCTAATTGTATTAAGTCAATCTAGAATAATTTTTAATAATTAAGAAAAACTGTCATCTTTACCAGATATTTCCTTTGTATTTTAATAATAAAAAAAATTCTAAGGAAAAGTATATGAACATTCATGAGTATCAGGCAAAAGAGATATTTAAAGAGTACGGTTTACCAGTATCTGAATTTTATGTCAGCACCAAGGCTACAGGTATTGGTAAAGCAGCTTATGAGCTAGCTCCAGGACCATATGTTGTAAAGTGTCAGGTTCATTCAGGAGCTCGTGGAAAGGCTGGTGGCGTAGCATTAGTTGAAACTCCTGCACAGGCAGAAGCATTTGCTGCAAAATGGCTTGGAAATCGTCTTGTAACCAAGCAGTCAGGACCACACGGAAAGCCAGTAAACAGAATTCTTATTGAAAGAGCAATCGATATTAGCAAGGAGCTTTATCTTTCAGCTACTATTGATCGTTCAAGCGCCAGACTTACAGTAATTGCATCAGCATCAGGTGGTATGTCAATTGAAGAGCTGGCAATAACAAGTCCTGAAAAGATCCTCAAGTCCTATATTGATCCTCTTGTTGGCCCACAGCCATATCAGGGACGCGAACTTGCTTATAAGTTAGGTCTTACAGGCAGCCAGGTAAATGCTTTTACAAAGATCTTCTTAGGTATCTGCAAGATGTTTGTTGAAAAGGATTTATCACTAGTTGAAATAAATCCTCTTGTAATCACTAAAAGCGGTGAGCTTGTATGTGCAGATGCAAAGATTAATACTGATCCTTATGCTGCATACAGACACAAGGAATTAGCAGAGCTTGATGATCCTTCTCAAGAAGATCCAAGAATTGCAAGAGCAGTTGCAGCAGGTTTCAGTTATGTTCCATTAGATGGAAACATTGGCTGTATGGTTAACGGTGCAGGTCTTGCAATGGGCACCATGGACATTTTAAAGAATCTAGGTGGCGCTCCTGCAAATTTCCTTGATGTTGGTGGTACTGCAACAAAAGAAAGAGTAATGGAGGCTTTCAAAGTTATTCTTGAAGATCCGAATGTTAAATGCATTATGGTCAATATTTTTGGTGGTATTGTTCGTTGTGACATGATTGCTGAAGGTATTAAGGGTGCAGTTGAGCAGATTAAGATATCAGTTCCTGTTGTTGTAAGACTTGAAGGTAATCAGGCTCATTTAGGTGAAAAGATTTTAAATGAGTGCGGATTGAATATCGTATCAGCAAGAGATTTAAGACAGGCAGCTCAGTTAGCCGTTAATGCAGCAAAGTAAGGATCAGTTATGAGTATTCTAGTTAATAGAGAAACAAAGGTTATTTGTCAGGGTATTACAGGTTCACAGGGTACAGCACATTGTACTCAGATGCTTGAGTATGGCACTAAGCTTGTTGCTGGTGTAACTCCTGGTAAAGGAGGTATGACTCATTTAGGTGTTCCTGTATTCAATACTGTATCTGAAGCTGTTGAAGCTACCGGTGCTACAGTATCAATGGTGATGGTTCCACCTCCTTTTGCAGCTGATTCAATTCTTGAGGCAATTGATGCAGGTTTAGAGCTTGTTGTATGTATTACAGAAGGCATACCTGTTCTTGATATGCTCAAGGTTAAGGCAAGACTTGAGAACTCAAATACAGTTCTTATTGGTCCAAACTGTCCTGGCATTCTAACTCCTGATGAGTGCAAGATTGGTATTATGCCTGCATCAATCTTCTCAAAAGGTAAGGTTGGTATCGTATCGCGCTCAGGTACACTTACATATGAGGCAGTTAAAGAGACCACTGAAGCAGGATTTGGTCAGTCAACCTGTGTTGGTATCGGTGGAGATCCTATTCAGGGCTCCAACTTCGTTGATATCTTAAAGCTTTTTGAAAACGATCCAGAAACTGAGGCTGTTGTTTTAGTTGGTGAAATCGGTGGCAGTGCAGAGCAGGATGCGGCTAAATTCATTAAGGAGCATATGACAAAACCAGTTGTTTCATACATTGCAGGTGCATCAGCACCAAAGGGCCAGCGTATGGGACATGCAGGTGCAATTATTTCAGGTGCAAATGCAACAGCTGAAGCTAAGCAAAAAGCTCTTATTGATGCCGGTGTTACTGTAGTATCAACAGCAGCTGACATTGCTGATGGCTTAAAAGAAGCTACAGGCTGGAACTAATATAAACAGTGCGGTGCAATGCCGCATTGTTGTTTAATATTTTTTGATACATATCAAATAGATACAAAATATCGTTTATTTCATTCTATTGTCTGTTACAATGAAATTGTAACAAAGGAGATAGTATGAAATCTTTAATTCTTGGCTCACTTATAGGTCTGATGACTTTTTCTGCAGCTGCTGATGTTATGATTGATGTAAGAAACGATTCATCTGATGATTGTTCTCTTGCAATTAATGCTCGTACTGATAAAACCAAATGGATCACCCAAGGATGGTATGTTTTTGCTTCAGGTGAAGAAGCTCCTATCATTTTAAAGGGAATCAACGATATCCATAATGTATATATCTATAACGACTGCAAGCCTGTTCCAACTTCTGCAAAGAGCGAAACCAAGAAGGGCTGGGTAAAAACTAACTACAAGTTTACCGATGAGAATCCTCGCGAAAAGGATCCTGGTTACGAAGAAGTTGTTTTTGAAAGACTTCAGTCTGATAAGTATCAGATTCAGAATTAATCTTTTGGCACAATTTGTGCTTTTATATCTTATATAAAAAGTGGTGGCAATTATTGCCACTAATAATGGAGTATGAGGTATGAGTACATTTGTTGGCAATATTGCTTCTAGCTATATATCTGACATAAATACAGACAATAGAAGCAAACATTCTTATGCTAGTTCTGATTTTCTATCGGAACTTACAAACAACACTCAGGATGAAATTACATTATCTGAGTGTTCCTATGAAGTTATAGATAATCAAGAGCAGTCATATTCGGATAAATTTTCTGTATTAAATAAAAGTGCTCTAAGTGCTGAGGCTATGAGTGTTCTTGAAAAAGGTGCTTATAAAAAGGATTTGAGTATTCTAAATTCATTTTCAGATCCACTTATAAATGCATCAAAACTTGCTTTAGGCGGTATTAGCAGGTTCCTTTAGATTTTAAAAGTTTCTGATTTCTTGGTATCATACACAAAGTTAATTTGTGTATGATTTTTTATTTATGGCTGATACTTATAAGATCCCAAATCTTAAAAACGGTGCAGTGCATCGAGTTGAACTTATTGTCAAAAAAAGCAGATTTATTACTACTGTTGCAAGAACACATGGTGTAGATGAAGCTAAGGCTTTTATTTCAAAAGTGACAGAAGAATTTTCTGATGCAAGACACAACTGTTTTGCATATGTTGCTGATAAACCAGGTAATTCAGGTTATGCTGGCTGTTCTGATGATGGTGAGCCTCATGGAACTGCAGGTCAGCCAATGCTTAATATTCTCCTTCACTCTGATGTAGGTGAGATAACATGTGTTGTTACAAGATATTTTGGTGGCATACTTTTAGGCACAGGTGGTCTTGTAAAGGCATATTCAGACAGTATCAAACTGGCATTAGAGTCTCTTGATGTTACTGATATGGTAATAATGAACAGAGCAACAATCAGAGTTGATCACTCAATAGTAAATCTAGTTTTGAGATTATTCAAAAAATATCAGTGTGAGATTGTAAATCAGGAATATACTGATAAAGTATCTTATACAGTTGATATCCCTGCTGACAGCTTTGATAATCTGCAATCTGAGATTACAACTATCAGCAGAGGCGAAGCTTTGATAACAAAAGAAAACTGAGTTTGTAACTAGCTTTGCATTGCTGTTTCAAGCTCTTCTTGCTTTTCTATCCATAAAAGCTCAAGCTCTTCAACGCTATTAGCTAAAGAAGCTCTGTCAATTGACATTTGCTGAGCTTTTTTAGAATCAGTCTGATATAGACTTCCATCTAAAAGAAGATCGTCAATTTCCTTTATCTCAAGTTTTGTTTTCTCTATTTGCTTTTCAATTTTTTCAATTTCAAGCTTTAGAGGTCTTAATGCCTGACGCTTTTGAGCTTCTAGTTTTTTCTGCTCTTTGGTTTTGTAGCTTTGCTCTTTAGCTGATGAGCTTTGTAAAATGGCTTTTTGCTCACTTAGTTTTTCTTTATATTCTCTGTTCTTTTCGTTCAGATAATTCTGATAGTCGTTAAGATCGCCATCAAAAACACTGACCCTGCCTTCATCTATAAGCCAGAGCTTATCGGCAATAGCCTCTAAAAGATGTCTGTCATGAGATACAAGAATTAAGGCACCAGGATATGATGTAAGTGCTAAAGTTAAAGCCTCACGCATATCAAGATCAAGGTGGTTAGTAGGCTCATCAAGTAGCAGCAGATTAGGTTTTTGATATGCAACCATAGCAAGAGCAAGTCTTGCCTGTTCGCCACCTGACATAGTGCTTACAATAGCTTTTGCCTTATCACCAGAGAATGAGTAGCTTCCAAGAAAAGATCTTAAATCCTTTTCAAGAGCCTTTGGATCTAGCTTTCTAAGATTATCAAGTGCACTTAAATTTTCATCAAGCTCATCTAGTTCATGCTGTGCAAAGTAACCGATTTTAATATCCTTACCAAGTGTTACACTGCCTTTAACAGGAGGAATAACTGAGCATAGAGTTTTAATAAGAGTAGATTTACCCTGACCGTTCTTACCTAAAAGACCGATTCTGTCTCCTTTGGTAATCATTAGATTTATACTTTTAAGTACACTTTCATTATCATAGCCACAGTCAAGATCTTTTAAATCAGCAAGAATATCTACAGTTCTATCAGGTTCAAAAAAGCGGATATGATATGGTGATTCTTCAGCTGTAATTGCAGTAAGTTTAACCTTTTCGATGGCTTTTAACATGCTTTGTGCCTGTTTTGCCTTTGATGCTTTATATCTGAATTTATCAACAAAGGCCTGCATATGAGCTAAAGCTGCTTCTTCCTTTTTACGAGATGCTTTTTCATTTGCAATTCTCTGTGCTCTTAATCTTTCATAATCTGAATAGTTACCTGTATACATTACAAGTTTTAATGATTCAAAATGAAGCATATGAGAGCAGAATGTATCAAGGAAATCTCTATCGTGAGATACGCAAAGGATTGTTCCTTCATAATTCTTTAGATAATTCTCAAGGAAGATGATTGTATCAAGATCAAGGTGGTTTGTAGGCTCATCTAAAAGCAGAACATCAGACTTATAAATAAGAGCTTTAGCAAGATTAAGACGCATTCTCCAGCCACCGGAGAACTCCATTACCTTTTTGTTCATCTCGCTGTCTGAAAATCCAAGACCGTGCAGCAGGATCTTAGCTCTTGAATCTAAGGTCCAGTAACCTGCAATTCCAAGTTTATCTTCAATTAGGGCAATTTTTTCGCCATTGTTTTCCTGATAGGCTCTTTCTTTTTGTTTTAAAAGCTCTACAAGATCTAAATCACCTTCTTTAACATAATCAAGTGCACTTATTTCAAGTGCAGGTGTCTGCTGAGCAACAGATGCAATTTTAAATCCCTTTGGAATTTGTAAATTGCCTTTTTCAATCTGTACTTCTCCTTTGATAGTTGCAAATAGAGTAGATTTACCACAGCCGTTTCGACCGATGATACCTACTTTCTGTCCTGGAAAAATACTGCATGATGCTTCATCTAGGAGAGTATTTACTCCACGCATAATGGTGACTGAAGATAACTGAATCACAATGTATTCCTACAAAAAGACAGCCAATTAGGCTGTCTTGATTGAAATAATTAGTTTAATGCCTGAGAGGTCTGAACGATTGTAATACCGTCCTGAACGCGAATGTTTCTGATATTCAGCATATACTTGCTACCAGTTTTTCTGATAATAGAAACATTTAGCAGAGGAACATTATTCTGACGGCATGCTCTTACAAGAGATGGAATGAGAGTAGATGAACCCTGATTTTGAGAAATCTTCAGCTTGCCAGATGAAATAGCCTTGTGTGAATTCTCATTAAGAGCAGTCGTGATTGGTTTTGACAGATCGGTAATACAGTCATGTAATTCTTCAGGAACAATTGTTGGAGCTACATAGATTGTTCCAAGATCAGTTGAGATCCTTTTTGCCTGAGCTGTAGCGATTGTATAAGCCTTGTTTTCAGCTACTTGAGAATCTACAAGATGACATGTCTTTGAAGATGTTTGTGAAAGACCTTCAACAGACTGATTAACTGCTAATGCAATATCATCCTCATCAGAGCCACCATCTACAAATGGAGTCAGCTTTTGTTCTTGCTCTTGTGCACTACTATTATCCTGGCTGTGTTCTTGCTCATAAAGTTTATTCAGATCAACCTTACCTTCAAGAACATCTTTCATTGAAACCTTGTTAAGCTCATTTGAAGCCTCGCGACCTTCAAGTGAACTTACATGAGGAAGTAATGACTGATTTTTTGTGCTTTCATCTGGAACGTAAGGCTTAACTACACCAGCCTTAAGCTCAGTTGACAGGGTCTTTTCAATGTCATTACCAAGCTTTAATGATTCTTCATCACCTGTTTTCTTGGTTTCTTTATGTACAGCTTTAGCTTTTGGTTTTTGATTTGCTTTTTTAGCTTTCATATCTTCCTGAAAAGATACTTTTTTACCACCAGTTGCTGTATTTGGGTCAAAAAATGATGAACATCCAGCACATAAGGATGCTGATGCTGCAAACATAAGAATTAGTGATAGTTTTTTTAATTTCATTTTTTAGATCTTATCGCCTGGGAAACCGAAACCACCAAGATAACCACCTGCAAGCAGATGCATATGAATGTGAGGTACTTCCTGACAGCCATTCTTGCCACAGTTTACAATCAGTCTGTAGCCACTTTCTGCTACGCCTAAATCCTCAGCAATCTTTCTTGCTACAGTGAAAAGACGACCTAGCATAGGCTCATCCTCTTTTTCAACATGGCTTACTGATGGAATTGGCTTGTTAGTAACAATAAGAATGTGGTGCTCAGCTTTTGGTGCAATATCAAGGAAAGCTGTTACAAGATCGTCATGATAAATTGTCTTTGATGGAATAGTACCATTGATGATCTTTGTAAAAATTGTTTCTTCGCTCATAGTAAACCCCTATTGAATGTTCTTTTAATTGTCAGATTATAACACAAACAACCTTATAGCTGTCTTTGATTCTTAAGATTTCTGATATTTTCCCGATAATTAGGTAAGAGGTCTTTAAAGGAGGTGCACTATGAGCCAGGATTTATTATATTCGGTCATTGCAAGACCTTCTCTTGGAGCTGAAAATCTTGTATACAGACGCAGGGTAGCAAAGACTTCAGAAAAGGACAATGCAAAGAGAGCCGAGTCTAAAGAGCAGAAGTTTACTAAAGAGCAGAACAGATTTTCTGATGATGATGGTGAACTTCAGGACAAGGAGAATTTAGGATCTAATATTGATTCTACTGTCTGATTGCTTTAAATGAATAGAGTAATAGACTATAATCTTTTTTATGAGCAATGAAGTATCGCCTTTTGCAAAGGCCTCTAGTGACAGTATAAAAGTAGAACTGCCTGTAGCAACAGAAAGTATACAGGCAGGATTTCCTGCACCTAATGGTGGTTATATTGATGGAAAACTCGATGTAAATGAGTTTTTAATATCATCCCCTCATTCAACATACATTTACAAGGTAAGTGGAGAATCAATGATAGACGCTGGTATCATGCCAGGAGACTATGTGCTTGTAGATTCATCCATTGAGCCATCTAATGGTGATGTAGTCGTTGCACTTGTTGATGGAGAGTACACCATAAAGGAGCTTGTTCTTTCAAATCCTCCAAAACTAATGCCCCGTAACAGTGAATATGCACCAGTACAAATCACTGAAAACTCTCTTGTGACAATTATTGGTCCCGTAATTTCAGTTGTGCGCAAATATCACTAGTAAACATACATTCTTTAAGCTGTTGTATATTTATTTTTTACTCAATAGTACGTATAATTGTGATGTGCATTGAACAAAAGGCTATTCGTAATGTGAATAGTGATCAATTTTTATTAAAACAAATCATATAAAATACTAAGAGAAATCCGAAGTAGTAAAAGATTTAGACTTTTTAAGGAGTTAGACATGATCGGAATTGTAGTAGTATCACACAGTACTAAAGTTGCAGAAGGTATTTGTGATATGGTTGAGCAGATTGCATCTTCTAGCGAGAACAAGCTGCCAGTAATTCCTGCAGGCGGTAATGCCGAAGGTAAATTAGGAACAGATCCTAAAAAGATTTTAGAAGCAATCAAGAAAGTTGACGACGGTGATGGTGTAGTTGTTCTATGTGACTTAGGCTCAGGTGTTATCAGCTCACAGGCTGCTATTGCAATGCTTGATGATACTCAGAAGTCAAGAGTAAAGATTGCCGATGCTCCTTTACTTGAAGGTGCAGTTGGTGCTGCAGTTGAGGTCGCATCTGATACACAGTCAACAATTGATCTTGTTGTATCAGCAGCTGAAGCATCACGTCAGTTACACAAGAAGTAATCTCTGTTTTTTGGTGCTCAAAACAAAAAGGGCACAAGAAAAATAGCTCTGCAAATTGCAGAGCTATTTTTTTATCTCTTTATTTTTGTTCATTATTATATTCTGCTTTTATTTCATCTATAGTTTTTCCACCAATTCCAAAATTGCTGTCTGAAAGCTCCTTAACTGTTACAGTGAAAAACTCCTTTTGATATTCATTACCTTTGAAG
>NZ_JBGVMC010000393.1:0-1418 GCF_045124615.1 Succinivibrio sp. | reverse complement strand
ATTGAGTCTGACAGAATCTGCAATCCGTTGGATTCTTTTAAGGTTACAGATAATTCTGTTGTTGAAGGTGTTGAGGTTGGTCAGTATGGTGAACCGGTCGCCTATTACGTGGCTAAATATCATCCATACTCAATGCACCGTCCTTTAAATTCCTTTAAGCAGGAATGGAAGCGTGTTCAGGCTTTTGGCACAAAGTCAGGTCGTAGAAATATGCTCCACCTAATGTCTGATATGGAACGTCCAGGACAGCGCAGAGGTGTACCACTTCTTGCCCCAGTGATTGAAGCATTAAAACAGTTAGGCAGATATACAGATGCAGAACTGGTTGCTGCAGTAGTAAGTGGTTACTTCACTGTATTTATCACTCAGGACAATCCACAGAATGGACTTGATTCTTTAATGACTGGAATGCCTGGTGTTGATGTAAGTTCCATGACTGCAGATCAGAATGACGTCTCACTTGGTAACGGTGCCATTGTTAATCTAGCTGAAGGAGAGAAGGTTGAAACGGCAAACCCAGGCAGACCTAATACTGCTTTTGATGGTTTTGTTACTTCTATCTGCAGACAGATCGGCGCAGCTTTGGAAATTCCTTATGAACTTCTGATGAAGAGCTTCACATCTTCTTATAGTGCTTCTCGTGGCGCATTACTTGAAGCCTGGAAGATGTTCAGAATGCGAAGACAGTGGATTGTTAACCGTTTATGTCAGCCAGTTTATGAGGAATGGTTATCTGAAGCTGTTGCTAAGGGCAGAATCAGTGCTCCAGGTTTCTTTGATGATCCTGCAATCAGAAAAGCATGGTGTTTAGCTGATTGGTCTGGGGATACTCAAGGACAGCTTGATCCGCTTAAAGAAGCTGAAGCAGCTAAGGTTCGTGTTGAGGAAGGTTTCAGTACACGTGAGCATGAAGCAAATGAACTTACTGGAATGAGCTTTGACGTGATTGCAGCTCAGAGGGGCAGAGAAGAAAAACTTATGAATGAAAACGACATTAGGCCAACACCTGGTGTTAATTCTTTAGAACAAAGCGAAGAGGATGAAACCAATGCCAAAAACAGAGCTTAGACCAATTTTGGCAATTCAGGAAAAAGAAGAAATTACAATCTTGAATTTCTTTGGTCCTATTGCTGAGAAATGGTTTGAAGATGAGAAATGCTTTGATGAGGCAGAAGTTGCAAAAGCTTTTGCTGCAGTCAATCCTAATAAACCAATAGATATTTATATCAATTCGCCAGGTGGAAGTGTTGCAAGCGCTCTGGCGATCAATGGAATTTTATCAAGACACAAGGCCGGCATCACAATTCACGTGACCGGCCTTGCTGCTTCTGCTGCAACACTGATTACTTCCTTAAAAAATGCAAAGACAGTAATCAGTAAAGGTTCTCTGTTCATGATTCACAATCCAATGTCTAGTG
>NZ_JBGVMC010000392.1:0-3327 GCF_045124615.1 Succinivibrio sp. | reverse complement strand
GTCGGTAGAGCAGGGGATTGAAAATCCCCGTGTCGGCGGTTCGATTCCGTCTCTGGGCACCATTTCAGAACGCTTCAAAAAAAATCCTGCTAACTGACACAAAACTCTAAAATTTTTATAGGTTGATTATTGTTTTCGTGATAAGCTATTAAACGATAATAATAATAACTTTTTATGAGTGTTTCATCGTGGAATCATTTAATAATAATTTTTCATCAGAGAAGCGTCCTTTCAGAGCTGCTCCTCACAGGCCTTTTTCTAAAATGAATTCAAAAGGCAAAAGACCATTCAATCGTGGTCATGACAAACAGAAGGGATTTGTAACTGCATTTGTTCAGGGAAAAGGCCAGAATGCTGCTTTGCAGTATCTTGCTGATAATAAAATGCCAGTAAGTATTTTCCTGACAGCAGGCGTAAAGTTTGAAGGTGTTATTTCATCTCATGATGCGTTTACTATCAGTATTACTGATTCTAACGGCATAGAACAGATGATATACAAGGACAAGATTTCTACTATTTCAATAAAGAAATCAGAATCTCATTCAGAAAACCATCCTCATCATGGTTTTAGAAGATCTTCTGAAAATTCTCATTATTCTGAAAGAACATCTGAATCTCTGTAGAAAAGAAAGCCTGCAATGCAGGCTTTTCTTATCTGTCAATTTCGTAGTAGTTTTTGATTCTGTCCTGTGATACTTCAACACAATCAAAACCACCGTTAATAGCTGCAAGTATGCCAAGCTGACCATCTTCAAAAACAACACATTCATCATTTTTTAGACCTAGTTTCTTTGCTGCTAGCAAGAATGTATCAGGATGTGGCTTGTGGTTTTCAACTAGCTCTGATGTAACTAATGCATCAACATAGCACATCAGATTTTTTAAGATAAGTATTTTAAGAGCATTAGGCTCTCTTGTACCTGTACCTATTGCTATCTTGCATCCTCTTTTCTTTGCATCAATAAGGATATTCTGAATTGATTTGAAATCTTCTAGCTCTTCAATATGCTCAGTGAAGATCTGAATTTTTCTTGCAACAAAGCTTTTAGGATCATCAATTGGATTTCCCATATTCTTTAGGTGAAGAGCAATATCAAGGCTTGAAGCTCCGCCCATGTCAAATATTAGTTGTTCGTCAATATCAAATCCGTATTCATTGCTAGTCTGTCTCCATGCTTTAGCATGGTAGGGCATTGAATTAATCAGTGTTCCATCAAGATCGAATATAAAACCTTTGTATTTTGATAAAGCACTTATCTGCATATGAGACTCCGTATTAATAGACAGGATAAAGTATACCAAATGAAATCTGCTCAATCTTTGGCAATCTTATTCTTTTTGTGTATGGCTTTTTAAAAATGAATTTGATTGATGTGTGTGCAATGTTGAATCTGACTGTAAATCGGATAAAATAGGAAAACGAGAATATACGAATAAAGACTATGAGTGAAAGCAAACTCATAACTTTAAAAGATAGAAGAGATAAAAATTTTTATCTTCTGATCATGTAAATTCAATCAGCAGCTACAGCCTGTCTTCTATAATGAAGAGAGCTGTATTTTAAGCGGAAAATTAGTAACTATACAATGGATATTAAAAAACTATCCTGTCATACTGTTGTAATCGGTGCAGGAACTGCTGGCATTGAAGCCTATAAGCATGCTACCTCTGGTGGAAAATCATGTATTATTGTCGATACAGGCCCTTTAGGTACTACAGCACAGCGTTCAGGTGAGCTACCGATATCTCTTCTGATGTCTGCTGGTAAAGCAATGCATGCCTATGATGACCTGTCTAAATGCGGAGTTACTTTTTCTTCAAAACTTGCCTATGATACTTCAAATGTGCTTAGTTCCCTTAGAGCTGTAAGAGCTCGTGCTACAGCAGAAGTTCTGGCTTTTATGTACAGAATTCCTGAGAATAAACGTATAAGAGGCCAGGCCTCGTTTGTAGATGATCATACTCTTAGTGTAGATAATTCAATTCTAATTACTTTTGAAACTGCTGTTATTTCAACAGGTTCATCACCACTTGTAACATATGAACAGTCAAGACTAAAGAATATTCTTACAACTAATGAATTTTTTGAACTTGATAATCTACCAAGTTCAGTTGCAATTTTTGGAAGTTCTAAAGTCGGATTGGAATTAGGTCAGGCATTATCCTATCTGGGGGTAGATGTTGTAGTATTCGGTCAGAGAAAACTGTGGTTTTTAACTGATGATGCCGTACTTACTACTGCACATCAGATGCTTTCATCAAGATTTAATCTGTATGTTGATACATATATCACTTCAATGGAAAATGATGAAGATGGATATGTTATCTACTATATTGACGGCAGAAGCTATGAAAACTATCTTCATATGGATTCTGTCGTAGCTGCAACTGACAGAATTCCAAATGTTTCTGGTATGAATCTGCAGAAGATTGGTGTGAAGATGGATTTTACTGGCTGCATTAAATGTGATCCAAAAACTCTTCAGACATCAGTACCAAATATTTTTGCTGCAGGCGACGTATGCCATGATCATCATCTATCTTCTGTTGCAATTGCAGAAGGTAAGCAGGCAGGCCTAAATGCTTCTACTTATCCAAATTTAACTGAAAAGAAAGAACCCGTTAGACTTGAAATAGTTCATACAGATCCTGTTCTTGCAATTGTCGGAAATACTCTTGATCAAATGAGAGAGTATGCAAAAAAGACAGGTGATCTGTTTATTACAACAGAAAGCCGACTTTCTCAGGGACATTTTAGAGGTCTAAGAGAGGATGGTGGCATTTTAAGTATTTATACATCTATAAAGACACATAAAATACTTGGTGCTGAGATTTGTGCATATAAAGGTGATAAGATAGCGCAGTTTTTAGCATTGGCTATGGAAAATTCCATGACAGTTGAAATGCTCGCATCCTATGAATATTTCCATTTATCCGCCGAAAGCGCAATAGGTGAAGCTGCAAGAGAAGCAGTAGAAAAACTTAATATAAAGAAATTGAGAAAAAAACAACAGATATGAACAGACAGATAGTGTTAGCATCTTCAAATCAGGGCAAAGCCCGCGAATTTAAGGCTATGTTAGAGCCTCTTGGATACAATGTGGTTTTGCAAAAAGAATTTAATGTACCTGAGGCTAAAGAGGATGGTTTAAGTTTTATTGAAAATGCAATTATCAAAGCAAGAAATGCTGCTAAATACTCAAATCAGTGGGCTCTTGCTGATGATTCTGGTATCTGTGTAGATGCACTAAACGGTGCTCCTGGTATATATTCAGCAAGATACTCAGGTGTCCACGGAGATGAAAAGGGCTGTAATAAGAAGCTTCT
>NZ_JBGVMC010000391.1:0-5301 GCF_045124615.1 Succinivibrio sp. | reverse complement strand
AAGAATATACTGCCTTGCTACATTTTCAAGAAAAAGGGCTTCCTCAGTTGTTGCAAAAGCACTGTTTGCAAAAACTGATGATATGAGCATAGATACTATTGATAGAATTTTTTTCTTAAACATTGTTAAAGGCCTATATATTCTTGACGATAGAATTATATGGCAAAGTATCGATTAAAAGAATTAGCCGTGTCAATATCTTTACAATTATTGGCAAAAAAGCGATATAGTCATAATTTTTACGGAAACAAAAAATCGTAAAAATAATCTATATCAATAGCATAATTTAAAAACTGACTGTGATTATGATAGCAAATTCTTTATTTTTTCTTAGGTTAAGTTATATTTGCTTATTATTCTTTATGTTAGTGACCACCATTAAAATTAAAAAATGACTCGTTAAGGTGAACAATATGATAGGTATAATGGATTCTGTAAATGAGTTGACTGAGGTTGTAGGCCAGAACCGTATGGAGCTTTTGCTTTTCAAACTGTCAGGTCTACGTCAACGATATGGTATTAACGTATTCAAAGTAAGGGAGGTTCTTCCTTGTCCTCATCTGACAGTTATGCCAAAACTGCAGAAATTCGTTATCGGTGTGGCACATATTCGTGGTCAGACTATTTCTGTAATCGATCTTGCTTATGCAATAGGTGGAAGACCATCAAGAGATATTGAAAAGTGCTTTATCATTATTGCTGAATACAATCGTTCTACTCATGCATTCCTAGTTTCAAGTGTTGAGAGAATTCTGAATATGAACTGGGATAAGATTATGCCACCACCAAAAGGAGCAGGCGACAGCAACTACATGACCGCTGTAACTGAAATTGACGGTGAGTTAGTTGAAATCCTCGATGTTGAGAAGATCCTTGAAGAAATTTCTCCAAGTAAGCTTGAAACTCAAGATCTCAATGAGATATATGACGAGCAGTTCTCAAAGCTTGTTGAAGAGCATAAGCCTAAAGTTCTCGTTGCTGATGACTCAAAGGTTGCACTAAGACAGGTATGCAGTTCTCTTGAGAAACTCAATCTTGAGGTAGTTACCGCAAATGATGGTAAGGAAGCATTGAATATATTAAAAGAAGCTTCTGCAAACGGCCCTATCAACCAGCAGTTTGCCTGTGTAATTTCTGATGTTGAAATGCCAGAAATGGACGGTTATACACTTTGTGCAACCGTAAGACAGGATCCTGTTTTAAAACCAGTCTATATTATTCTTCATACCTCACTGTCAGGTGTATTCAACCTTGGTATGGTAAGTAAGGCCGGTGCAAATGATTTTATTCCAAAATTCAATCCTTTAGAGCTTGCAAAGGCTGTTAAGAAGGGTATTATCCTAACAAATGCCGGATCATCAGGTGCTGATCTGATTATGAATAAGAATGACGCTAGCAGCGCATTAGAAAAATCATAGCTATCACACCTTTTCATAATAACTAAAAAAGAGAGATCATTACTGATCTCTCAATATAAGAATAACATTACTAAGGCTTTGTTGTTATGGCGTTAACAGAT
The DNA here is from genome assembly GCF_045124615.1 of Succinivibrio sp. NCBI lineage: Bacteria > Pseudomonadati > Pseudomonadota > Gammaproteobacteria > Aeromonadales > Succinivibrionaceae > Succinivibrio > Succinivibrio sp. Next base: position 3,782 of record NZ_JBGVMC010000391.1, on the reverse strand, counting down.
AATAGTGAAAACAGATTTTCATCACCAAATTCAACATCGAGCGAGGAGAAGAAAACTGCTGTTTCTCAGACATCTTCTTCTTTAGGAGCTCGAACTACATTAGGTGGTACTGCACAGAGCTCATCTTCAGCATTAAGAAGTACTTCTACATTAAATGCTGTTGCAAAGCCTGCTGTATCAACTGGTGTAACAGCAGGATCTAGCCTGTTTTCATCTAAAACAGCAGCTACAGCTTCAACATTATCAAGATCTACTGTAAGCACTGCATCAGCAAGTACTTCTGCTTTTTCAAAAACACCTGCATCTGCTGCTAGTGCAAGTACGTTGCAAAACAGACCATTGAGTGGATCTGCAGTATCAGCAAGTACAACTACAACATCAGGTTTGAGTGGTGCAAGGACAGCTACAGGCACTGTATCAACAGCACCTGCAGCTACTAGCGCAAGACCTGCTACTAGCACAACCACTGCAAGTACAGCACAGAGTTCTTTTGTAAAAACTGCAACAACAGCGCAAAGTAGCATAAGTTCTTTAGCTACATCTCAGAGCACTGTTGCAAGAACAGCTTCTTCATCTTTATTTACGAGAACAGCAACTGCTGCTGCAACTACAAATACATCTACTGCAACAACAGCAGCTTCATCAACACAGTCGACTGTAGATAATAACGATATTGCAAAGAAACTAGCTGAGGCTAAAGCTGCTTTATCAACAGTAAACAATAAAACTGCATCTGTAATGAGAACTGATGCTGATGGAAGAACATCACTAATCAAGGATTCTCAGGAAGTTACTGACGTTCAGTATCGTCGTTTTGCTACTTTTATTGAAGAAAAATCAGGTATTGTTCTTGGTGCCGGTAAACAGTATCTTGTTAACAGTAGACTGTCATCACTTCTGTCTAAATTCAATATTCAGACAGTTGATGAGCTTATCAATAGAGCAATGGAAGAAACTCCAAACAATAAGATTCAAGAAGAAGTTATTGATGCAATGACTACTAATGAAACCTTATGGTTTAGAGATACATATCCTTATACAGCTCTTGAGAATACTATTTTGCCTGAGCTTGCAAAACGAGCTAAATATCCTGTCAGAATCTGGTCTGCAGCTTGCTCATCAGGACAGGAGCCTTACTCAATAGCAATGATTGTGCAAGAGCAGTTAGGTAAGATGCTTCATGTTGATCCTAAACAGACTCAGATTATCGGTACAGACTTATCACCTGAAATGCTTACAACATGCAGATTAGGTCAGTATGATGTACATGCTCTATCAAGAGGCTTATCTGCAGAGAGAAAAGCTAAGTTCTTCAAGCCATGTCATAAACCTAACATGATGCAGATAGATCCAAGAGTAAAGAGTATGGTTGAGTTCAGACCAATGAATCTTTTAGGTTCCTATGCTCTTATGGGTAAGTTTGATGTAATTTTCTGTAGAAATGTTCTTATTTATTTCTCAAATGAAGTAAAGGCTGATATTTTAAGAAAATTAACAATGTGTCTGAACCCTGGTGGTTATCTGATTTTAGGTTCAACAGAAACACTAGTTGGCGTGAGTGATAAATATGAAATGATGCGTTGTAATCCAGGTATCATTTATCGTCTCAAACCACAAAAGTACGCATTTTTATAATAACTTAGCTGATTAACCTCCTTATGGCAGTGTCAGTATTTATTATTGGCACTGTTTTTTTTATAAAAGCATCTGTAAAGAATTTTGTCATTTTATAATTATTACTTATTGAAATATATAGTAATTATTTTAAAAACTACACATGGCACGATAGTTGCAACTATCTGATTAACAGTAAATAGTGTTGCATTTTTGACAGTGGAGATTAAAAAAATGGCTATAGGTTTTGATAAGGTTTTTGGTGTGCATCAGCATACCATGGTAATTCGAAACCACAGAGCTGAAGTATTGGCAGGTAATCTTGCTAATGCTGATACTCCAGGTTATAAGGCACGTGATTTAGATTTTGACATTGCATTCAAACAGGCTGCAAAGGTTCAGATGACAAAACCATCACAGATGGTCAAGACAAGTGAACTGCATATGGATGAAAACTCCATCACTGATGAGCCAGAGCTTACCTTAAAGTACAGAAATCCATATCAGGCTGATACTGGTAACGGAAATACTGTTGAGGTTGATGCCGAGCGAATGAAGTACGTTAACAATACAATGGAATACCAGGCAACTATGACTTTTCTCAATGGTCGAATTGCTAAACTTAAGAATGCATTAAGAACATCGGTATAGTGGGAGCATAGAAAATGGGCTTGTTTAGAATCATGGATATTGCAGGAACTGCAATGAATGCACAGTCTGTTCGTATGAATGCCACAGCATCAAACCTTGCTAATGCTGAATCAGTAAGTTCATCTGTGGAAACCACCTATAAGGCAAGAAGGCCTTTATTCTCTGCAGCAATGGATGAAGCTTTACTTGCAGAAAAGAATTACGGTGGCGTATGTGATCCTGTTACAGGAGAACCATACGGTGTCGGTGTAAGCTTAAAAGGTGTTGTAGAATCAGATGCTCCAACTATCAAAGAATACAATCCAAGCCATCCTTTAGCTGATGAAAATGGTTATATTTACAGACCAAATGTAAATCCTGTAGAGGAAATGGCAGATATGATAAGTGCTAATCGTTCTTATCAGACAGCAGTACAGTTAGCTGCGAATGCAAAAAAGATGATGCAGGCCACACTACAGCTTGGAAATTCACAGAATATGTAAACTGACAACTTAGTAAGTAATGCACGGTTGCTGAAGGATGAAAGTTCTTCAGCATTTTTTTTATATAATTTGTTTATAATAAAGATACTTGCCTGTTTAATGATGCATTTTGCCACTAGGCAAAGCTTGCCACATGGCAGATGAAAAATATAAAGGTTATAAATCAATTAATCTTTAATTAATCAATAAAAATCAAGTATTTATCATATTATTTCTGATCTTGGCATGCAACTTGAATAAGTAGTATCAGACACAGAGTTTATGGCAAGTATTGCCGGTATATATTAGGAGTTGAAAATGAGCGACTTTGATTACAGTAAGATTGGTAAATCTTCCTCACTCCTTGCTTCACAGGCTGCACAGGCAAACCAGGCAGATTTAAAAGCTAACAGTAAGCTTGATCAGGCAGACTTTTTAAAGTTATTAACAACACAGCTTGCAAATCAGGATCCATCATCACCAGTTGACAATAACCAGATGGTTACAACAATGTCACAGCTGTCAGTTGTAGAAAATTTAACTTCTATTTCTGATAATGTTAACAACGCTATTGCAGCAATCAATTCAAGTTCAGCTTTATCAGCATCTAGCCTGATTGGTAGAAGTGTTCTGATTGATTCTAAGAATGCATACTTTAATGGTAATAGTGCTGGTATTAAGGTTTCTGCAGGTGATGGTGCAGCTGACATCAAGATTGATATTAAAGATGCATCAGGATCAGTTGTTGCCTCATTTAGCGGTGGTGTTGCAGATGGTGACTTTGACTTCAACTGGGACGGTGTTATCGATCAGGAAACTGGTGAAAAGGCTCCTAATGGTATGTATACCTTCTCAATTACAGCAGAGCAGGGCGGTAAGATTGTAAATCTTCCATTCAAGACCTATGCTAATGTAGGCTCTGTAACTTTAGGTTCAACTCCAAGCGAAACTGTTTTAAATCTTGTTGGTGCAGGTTCAATTCCTCTAAGCAAGGTAGAGCAGATTGCAGAATCTTAATAAAAAAGAACTGGAGAGCTTGCCTCTCCAGTCATTTTT
>NZ_JBGVMC010000390.1:0-5316 GCF_045124615.1 Succinivibrio sp. | reverse complement strand
GTTCAAATAGAAATTGAGATTATGAACAGGAGCCTTTAAAAATTCCCTTATAGCCTTTGTAAAATATATATTCTCCCTTAAAAGATCTGATACTGATGATACACGTAAGACTCTTTGTGAGTTTAAAGAGGTGATCCTGATATCCTTTCTTTTAAAAAGAGATGACTTGCTGATACTGCCAATACTTCTCTTACTGTTGGTGCTGTTATCACTTATCTTATCAGTTAGAACATCATCTGTATTTTGAGTATCTGCTTTTGATTTTACAGAAGATGCAGTTGAAGAATTTTTACTGACAGACTGGCATAAAGGCTCTTTATTATTGTCATTTTTACAGTCACTTTTACAGTCATTTTTACAGTCTTTTTTACAGTTATCTTTGCTGACAATTTTTGCTCTGTGCTCAATGAGAGGATCTGCTTTAACTTCATTATTATCAGCATCATCAAAGCAGTATGAATTTAAAGCTTCATTATTTGTGTGGCTTGTATCTTTAATATCTTTTTTGTCTGTTTCAAAATTAATTAAGCTGTCACAATCCTCTGGAACAAGCATGCTAAAAAAAGAGCTTTTAACCTTTCTCATTCTCTCTTTTATAAAGGATATATCAGCACTTTTAGCAGATTTAAAAAGGCTGTTTAACCTATCATTGTCTGATACTGTTCTTGCAATATTTTCAAAGCTTTTTTTAATTGATTCCTTCACTTTAAAGTTCCTTTTTTATGATGTTGAAAAAGAACATTCCAAATTTGATACCAGTGAAAAATGGAATAAGAGGAAAGAGGATCATAAGATATGCTATTGAGCAGAATACCGGCTGAAAAATCACAAAAACACACAGACTAAAAACAGTTACAGCACAAATCATTAAGATTAGTCGTATTCTTGACAGGAAAAGAAAACCTGCTGATACTGAATTTAGCAGATATCTGCCAAAGAGCATTCCTGAAATGAAGTTTGCCGCATATACAAGGTAGGTAAAAAATCCTGTCAGTATGACAGTGAATCTTAACTTTAGAACTGATGCAAAAGGAAAGAGATTATCAGTATTAAAAAGTCTCATGATATTATGAAGTGATTTTGATGAATACTCTGTATTCGGTTTTACTGATTCATACAAAAAGCCTGATATGCTCCTGACAGTCTCAATTTCTCCAAGATATATGCTTTGAGATGATGAGCTTGAGCAGCAGGATGTAAAAATCAAACTCATGAAAATAATAATGAGAGCACCTAAAAACAGCTTTGAATTCTCGGCTATGACTGAAAACATTTAAACCTCAGTATAAAATTATCTAACTATCCATCCTTTTATGTTGTTTTTTAAAATTTTGTTTTTTTTGTTTAATTTCAATAAATTATTTTGATTTCATGTAATTTTTATGTGATTTTTTTGTTATTTTTGTTTTTTTAATCGTTGTTGTTTATTTTTGATTTTTATGATCTTTTGGAAATTTGAGTTTATTTCTGCTCAATGTTTGTCAGATTATTTTTCTCTTGTCTGTTTTCATAAGTTGTTTTTTTCTTTTTAAACCTTGAGTAGATACCAGATAGATATTCCTTGGTGAGTATTTCATCAGATTTGCTTCTTTTTCCTATAAAGCAGTCATTCTCATAATCATAGTTATTCAAAAGCCCGCTATCTGACAGTATGTCATCGATATCATCAAAACCATCATATAGATCAGAAGATTCAATATCGGATTGAATATGTGAAATAAATGAATCATCAGATGCTAAAGCCCCATTAGTTTTAGCTAAAACTGAAGCTGTGCTTGATGATTTTCTGTTATCTGATTCATATGACTTGTTAAAACAATGCTCATTTTTTATATCTGACAGTGGCTCTTCTGCCTTTTTTGATGAGTATTGCAATGAAGTTGTCACTTTGCTTTCAAACTCGTCTTTAAAGCTATAATCTTTTTTATCAGCAATATTTGATGCTCTTTCATATATGCCTTTATTTGCATCTGAATCAGTCATGTCAGTGCACTCTTTAGAACACTTGTTTTTAGTGACAGCATCTTGCTTTTTGCGTCTTTGACTTTCTGTAAGCTCTTTTAAAATGCTTTTTGAATCAATCTTTTCAAGATATGGAAAAACGCCTTTGACAAGTCTTCCGTCTGACAATTTTGCTATATACTCAAAATTTGGAAGACGCATGATTGCATCATATGGAAAAAAGGCACAGTCCATTTCTCTAACTGAGTGTGACTGATTAAATCCAGTTAAGAGCTCCTGTGTATCTGAGCTTTGAGAATAGCCTCTTGAATGAACATTCTTTCTGGTATTTCCTGTAAGCCTTGATATGAGCATTGCTGTCTGCTCTGAATTTACTCTGCAGCATATAAGATTATTACAGTTATCAAGAATTTTTGATGCTGTATACTCACCTGCATCCTTGCACAAATCAGCATATGACTGAGTTGCAAGTGTAAGAGCAAAGTTTGCACCACGACTCTTGTTTAAAAGCATGACAAGCTCTTGAGTTATGATTTCACCTGCCTCATCGACAAAGATATTCACTCTTTTGTCTGTTGCATTTAAAGAACCGTCTGCGTTGTATATAAGTGATGATAATGATGTAAGCTCAGATAGAATAAGTTTTCCTACACTTACAGCTCTTAACCTGTTTACAAGTGAATTTAAAGAAACATATAAAATACCGCTTTCATTGTAGATTTGCCTAATATCAACTGCATTCTTTCTTGAATTTAAGATCCTGTCAAAACCGTTCTGACTTAATGCATTTAATAGACCATCAGGTGAGTTTGTCATTTTGACAAAATATGTCTCATCAATCATGCACTGATCAAAAAGACTCTCAAGCTTGAGGTTTCTTGTGACCTTGTTTTTTGGCATGGCAGGATCACGCTCTTTATCAAGATTTAGAACTGGTGAATTTAAAACCACCTTTTCACCATCAATTTCAGTCTCAATACTTTTTGATATGAACTCATCCTCTCCTTTAAGCTCATATTTATCAAGAAGTCCTAAATACAGTTTTCTTAATGCCTGAGCCTTAAATAAAACAGTACCGTACTTTGATGCACTTCTTTTCTTTTTTGTACTGTTTTCTAATGTTTCATCATCAAGGCTGTCTTGATACAGGCTATCATCTTTATTTGCATCCTTTGAAAAAAGCGATTCATCAAATCCATACTCAACAAGCGATGTTTTCAGTTTTGTAACACTCTCTCCTATGCCTTTGAAAAATCTCTGTGTGTAGTCATAGGCATAATAGGTATTTATGGATGCTACAAACTTAATCATCATCACCTTTATGGCCTCATAGTATGTATCTAAAGATAGATGATTCTTGATGTTTGCAAAGTTCAGATCGTAATTGAGCTCCTTTAGAGAAATAATAGTATTCATGATGGCGTTTTGTGCATATGATTTAAAAGCATCCGATGTCATATCATCGTCTTTACTGATGCAGGCTATGATCTGCTCTGCTATCTTGCACTCATCCTTACAAACTGACAGAAGATTGAAACTCTGTTTTGCACTGTCAGGCTCATTAAGATCAAGACTATAAAACTGCTTTTCCTTTAAACAAAGCTTTGAACACTCAATAATCTGCTCTTTAAGTTCTCTATCAGCTTTAGGATCAATAACTATCACAACCTCATTTCTTAAAATTGCCTGCATGATTTGAAGAATAAAGAATTTTGTTTTACCAGTACCAGTTGTTCCAAAGAACATAGTATGTGTGTTTAATGATCCTGTTTTTATAAAAACATTATTGCACTCTTTTTTACCTAAATTGTGGATCTGATTTGAGCCTGTCTGTGTGTTCTCATCTCTGATATCAAAGGAGCTTGTAAGACCGTCATTTAATAGATCATATAAAGCTCTTGAATGTTTTGGCTTGAACTCATATCCATTTCCAAGATAAACAAGACTGCAGTCTTTCAAATATTCAAAATCAAGAGCTCGCCCTTTAAGAATGTTCACTACCTGTCTGATACTAAGAACAAAGAAGTTACTTATATTATCAACTGATGGATTTTTGTCTTTATTAAAATAATAAACACATCCTATAACACTAATAGGCATCAAAAGCTGCATCAGATATACAAATGGGGTTACTAGAAGAAACAACACTGCTGCAAATACAGCTATGCTTAGAAATACAAGATATATATAAGATGATCTCATATCCTTTAAAAAAGGCATTCTCAAAAGATTCTTCTCAGACTTTACCGATCGGTCAATAAAGCTGATGACTCTACTAAAAAAGGATTGGTAAGCTAATTTTAAATTCATACAGATACTCTCAAAAATTTTTTAAGATTGTATCTGACGTGAATTTCTTAACTATGCTTCAAATGGCGCAAAACGCCAATTGATCTAAAAAATACCTTTTAGATCATAAGGATATGATTTTTAAAAATTACTTTAGATAGACTTGATTTGCATGGGTAAAGATTTAGATGGAAGGGACTGAACAAATAATATAGAAAACGTATATATTTTCAGGCCACATATTTTAAAGAAAGAAAATCAACACATTGAATTAGTTGACATTCTCTCTTGCAAAAGCAAGATAATTACTACCGCAAAGATTAATTGCTTAGCTTGTTTTTATAGGTTGAAGCAGCAGCTCTCTTAAGAGGATCACTTTGACCTTGGATTAGAGAAAAGAAAACACTGAATTTGGTTCAATTTTTCCCTTCAAGATGATCCTGATTTTTGGGTACAAAAGACGGATCAACTTCGCATGATATTGACGGATCACTTTCGTGATTTTTAACATCATCGACGGAAACATCCCAGACTCCCTTTTTAGGCTGCGTTACCTTTGCAGGGATCACAATGTCAGTACCAGACAGCGAATAATATGCCGGCTGACTTCCTGTTTTTAAAACGGCACCACTATTGACAAGCCCCATCAGTGCACTATAAATATTCGGTCCATGATTCTTGTCACCATAGATGGCCTCAGCCAAGGCAAGCTGTGTCATGGTCCCATTTGTTTTTAATAAATCAACAATTGTTTCCTTCTGACCCATATACTACTTCTCCTTTATGTATTTTCTACTTTTTATGAGGCTTCGTACATAGTTGTGGGTAAAAGCAGAAGCCTCTGAATAATATATTCGCTTTGTTGTACAACAAAGTTGCTCTAAATCTTTAACTCATTGAAAAACCAACAAAAGTATTTCAACGCATCAATATTTATACATAAACAAAAAATTAGATTACTTTTCTAATCGACATGATTTGGAAAAGTAATCTTAAAAGTTTTTTAAAGTTTGGAAAAGTAATAATCACTTTCGTGAAAAAGGTAACATTTGTAATGATTAGATC
>NZ_JBGVMC010000389.1:0-15144 GCF_045124615.1 Succinivibrio sp. | reverse complement strand
AATGTCTGATATATGTGCAGCAGCATGTATTCAAGTTCTGAATGTTGAAAGTTATGAGAAGAACCAGATCATTATTAAAACCGTAGAAAATGCACAAACAACCACTTTTGTAAGAGGTTTTGCTGAATAATGAAATTGAATGATGCTCAGCAGGCTGCTGTTGATTGTATTGATGGCCCTTGCCTCGTTCTTGCTGGTGCAGGATCTGGGAAAACAAGAGTTATTACCAACAAAATAGTAAGCCTAATCAAGGAGCACTACATTCTTCCTCAAAACATTCTTGCAGTTACTTTTACAAACAAAGCTGCTCTTGAAATGAAGGATCGTGTAAAAGAGCAACTTGGAAAAGAAGTATCCTCGAAAATAACTATATCAACATTCCATTCATTAGGACTTATCATTCTTAAAGAGGATTACGCTCACGTCGGATTGAACCGTAATTTTACTTTGTTTGATCAGTACGACAGCTTAAAAATCATTAGAGATATTGTAAGAGATCAGCACCCTGAAATTCTTATTGATAATTCAGAAAAATCAGTCATAGAAGACGTTGCTGCTGAAATATCTTATTACAAAACGAATTTGTTAAGACCTGAGGATATAAAAACAAAGACAGTAAAAGCTGAAATCTATGCTTCATATTCAGCTTATCTTCAGGCATGTAATGCTGCTGATTTTGAAGATCTGATATTCAAAACCACTTTAATGCTCAACGAAAATGAAGAGATGAGAAAAAAGTGGTCCACAAAATTTGAATATATTCTTGTAGATGAGTATCAGGATACAAATGAAACACAGTACCAGCTTTTGAAAGCCCTGACATCTAAGCATAAGAAATTTACAGTTGTAGGTGATGATGATCAGTCTATTTATGCATGGCGTGGGGCCCGACCAGAAAATATTAAGGTACTAGCAAACGATTATCCTGATTTGAAAGTTATTAAACTTGAGCAGAATTATCGTTCTACTGAACATATCCTCAATTGTGCTAATGAACTTATTTCCCATAATGAACATATATTTGATAAAAAGCTGTTTACTAAATCAAATGTAGGTTCGAAAGTGAAAATTATGGAGCTTAGAACAGAAGCTCAGATGGCGGACAGAGTTGTAAGTCTGATTTTATCTGAACACTATCAGAGTTCAGCCCCATGGTCAGATTTTGCGATTTTATATCGTTCTAATTCGCAATCAAGAACAATAGAAAAAGCTCTTCACTCAGCAAGAATTCCTTGTCTTATATCTGGTGGAACCAGTTTTTATGAACAGGTTGAGATAAAAGACATGATGAGTTGGTGCCGCGTTGTATGTAACCCATACGATGATATGGCACTTCTTCGAGTTATTAACATACCAAGACGTGGTATCGGTCATGAAACAATCAATACCATTCTTGAACAAGGAAAGGCTCTTGGTAAATCTTTCTATGAGGCAGCACTAATTCCTTCAGTAACAGACAAACTCAATCAGAAACAGAAAAAAGCTGTATGTGAATTTGTATTACTTCTTACAAAACTCAGACAGTATATTCTTAATGAGAATGATAAAGAGTTGTCAGAAAAAATGGTAGAAATGATTGGATACAATGCTTACTTAAAAGCAAACACTTATTCAAATGTTGCCGCCGAAATCAAAGTTAAGAATGTTGATACCCTGATGACCTGGATACAGGACATTATTGTCGGAAAAAACGGATCTCAAAAACTGTCATTTATAGAAGCTATTGATAAATTAGGCTTAAGAGAAATGATGGATAGAAACAGAGACAATGAACAGAATGATGCAGTTCAGCTTATGACACTACATGCATCAAAAGGTCTTGAATTCCCTTTTGTATACCTTGTTGGAATGCAAGAAGGAACCCTCCCTCATAAGAATTCAATTGAAGATCAGGATGCAGGAGTGGAAGATAATGTAGCTGAAGAGCGAAGACTAGCTTACGTTGGAATAACCAGAGCTAGAAAAGATTTAACTCTCCTTCTTGCAAGAGAAGCAAATTCTCGTGGAGGCGTACCAAAAGCTGTCACACCAAGCCGTTTTCTAAAAGAGTTACCTTTAAAAGACATTGAGTACTACCCATTAGGAACGCAGGTAACTCACACAAAAGAAGAATATAAAGACTTCCTTGATATCGCATTAAGCAGTTTAAAAAATCAAAAATAACCTACATATTTTTTGATAATTTAAACTTTCATAGAAGCTGTTCATATTACAGAATAATAAAAAACCTGAAACAACTAATTGTTTCAGGTTTTTTGAATTTCAGTGCTTATAACAAATTACTTGTTACCAACAGAAATTTCCTTCATGTCTGACATGTAAGCACGTAACTTGCGACCAACGATTTCGATTGGGTGGTTACGGATTGCGTCGTTAACCTTGATTAACTCAACGTTATCAACACAGTTGTCGCCAGCTAATGTCTGTGTGAATACGTCTAACTTCTGCTTTGCCATGAAGTCCTTTAACATAGGAATTACAGCATTAGCGAATAAGTAGTTACCATACTCAGCAGTATCTGAAATAACAACGTTCATCTCGTATAAACGACGACGAGCAATTGTATTTGCAATTAAAGGTAACTCATGTAATGACTCGTAGTATGCTGACTCTGGGTAGATACCTGACTGAGTCATTGTTTCGAATGCAAGCTCAATACCAGCCTTAATGAAAGCAACTAATAAAGTGCCCTTATCGAAGTATTCCTGCTCATTGATCTTAGCATCACACTCAGGAGCATTCTCGAATGCACTCTTAGCAAAGTTCTCTCTCCAGGTTAATAGATTCTTGTCATCATTAGCCCAGTCTTCCATCATTACGCGTGAGAACTCGCCTGACTCAATGTCATCCATGTGCTTTAAGTATAGATCCTTCATTAAGCCCTTTAACTCTTCAGCTAACTTGAAAGCCTTAATCTTTGCTGGGTTTGAAAGTCTATCCATCATGTTGGTGATACCACCCTGCTTTAATGCCTCGCAGATGGTTTCCCAACCGAACTGTAATAACTTACATGCATAAGCCTTGTCAGCGCCTAAAGCAACTGCGTGGTCGTAGCATAGAATTGTTGCTGCCTGTAAAACACCGCAAAGAATTGTCTGCTCGCCCATTAAGTCTGACTTAACTTCAGCTACGAATGATGAACGTAAGCAACCTGCTCTATGACCGCCTGTACCTGCAGCCCATGCTTTAGCATATGCCCAAGCATCGCCGTTTGGATCGTTTTCTGGGTGAACAGCGATAAGAGTAGGAACACCAAAGCCTCTCTTGTACTCTTCACGAACTTCAGTACCAGGTGACTTAGGAGCAACCATAACAACAGCTAAGTCCTTACGAACCTGCATACCTAACTCGATCATGTTAAAGCCGTGTGAATAGCCTAAGCATGCACCTGACTTCATTAAAGGCTGAACAGCATTTACAACTGCTTCGTGCTGCTTATCTGGAGTTAAGTTGATTACTAAATCAGCTGTTGGGATTAACTGCTCATAAGTACCAACCTTGAAACCATTCTCAGTTGCTCTCTTGAAAGAAGCTCTCTTCTCATCGATAGCAGACTGACGTAAAGCATAGCTTACATCTAAACCTGAATCTCTTAAGTTTAAACCCTGATTTAAACCCTGAGCACCGCAACCGATAATAACGATCTTCTTGCCCTTTAAGAAATTGCAACCATCAGCAAACTCGCTACGATCCATTAACTCACAGCAACCTAACTGAGCTAATTTCTCGCGCAAATTCAATGTGTTGAAGTAATTGAAATTTGCCATTTTTAAACCTTCTGTAAAAAAAAGAAATTAAATAATTAAAACCGATACCATTCGGTAACTGATTTTTATAATAGCACAATTTTAAAAAATGGCATATAATTATTTTTATATTGCAAAATTTGCAATGAAAGATATTTAGAAGAGGCTATACAGTGATTGATTTAAAAGACGCAGCAGCATTCCTAAGATTGTGCGAAACATCCAATCTAACTAGAACTGCAACTTTATGTAATGTTAGTCCATCAACTCTTAGCAGAACTCTAAATAAATTAGAAAAAGACTTAAATACAAAGCTATGCATCAGAGATAAAAAAGGCATTTTTATTACAGATGCTGGTAGAAAATTTGAAGAGTTTGCAAGAAAAACTCTAAATGATTATGCAAAGCTTGAAACTGAGCTTGATAAAGGAGTGGGGACTCTGTCAGGCATCTGTAAGATATTCTGCTCTGTAACAGCTTCATACCTATTCATTCCAAGATTATTAAATGAGTTACATCTTTCAACACCTAATCTTGAGGTAAAACTTGAAACCGGTGATCCTGCCGATGCATTACTCAAATTAGAAGATCCTGATACTGATTTTGTTATCTGTGCTCTTCCTGCTGATATACCTGATAACATTCAGTATGTTGATCTTGTAACATTTCCATTAGTACTTATTGCACCAAAGAAACCAAGATTTTCTGCAAATATCGATATTTCATCGCTTAATCTTGCAGAAGTGCCTTTTGTTATGCCTGAAAAAGGCCAGCTCAGATATGAGGTAGAAAAATATTTCATGTCTCTTGAGGTTAGCCCGAAGGTATATTCTGAAGTTTCAGGTCATGAGGCTATAGTCTCTCTGACAGCACTAGGTTTTGGTCTGTCTGTTGTGCCAAGACTTGTTTATGAAATCTCACCATTCAAGAACGATGTTATCGTTATGAAAGAGCTTCCTTGGTCAAACTTTAGAGTTGCCCTTTGCAATCTGAAATCAAAATCAAAGGATAAGCGAATTAAAGTAGTGCATGATCTAGCAAAAAGACTTGCTCCAAGTTTTTCACCAGATCTGACAAGACGTAGAAGCGATAATGTTCTAATGTAAACTCTTTTGTATAAAGCAGTTTTCACCAATATCGACAAAATTAATCATATTATCAATATTAGGCATATTTTGTAGTAAAATATTGCAAATCACTTTTCTGAATTACGTTTCATTTTAGGAGAAACTTAATGTTCAATTCTATTAACCCTACCTCCACCAAGGCTTGGGCAAAATTAACAGCTCATTTTGAAGAGACAAAGAATCGTACTTTAAAAGATTTATTTGCAAAAGATTCAAATCGTTTTGATAAGTATTCTTTATCAATCGGTGGTGGCGATATTCTTGCTGATTTATCAAAGAACATCATTGATGAAACAACTTTAAATTTATTATTAGAGTTAGCAAAAGAAACTAAGCTAGATGAGAACATCAAGGCAATGTTCGATGGTGAAATCATCAATGCTACAGAAGGCCGTGCTGTATTACACACCGCTTTACGTAACTTCTCAGATCGCAAGATCATGGTTGACGGAAAGGATGTAATGCCTGGCGTTAAAGCTGTTCTAGACAAGATGAAGGCTTTCTCAAAGAAAGTAATTTCAGGCGAGTGGAAGGGTTACACAGGTAAGGAAATTACAGATATCGTTAACATCGGTATCGGTGGTTCTGACTTAGGCCCTGTTATGATTACTGAGTCTTTAACTCCATATCACTCAAGATTAAAGACCCACTTTGTATCAAATGTTGATGCTACACACATTGCAGAAACCTTAAAGAAGTGTGATCCTGAGACAACCTTATTTTTAATAGCATCAAAGACCTTTACAACTTTAGAGACCATGACCAATGCTCACACTGCACGTAACTGGTTCTTAAAGACTGCAAAGGACGAGAAGTTCATTGCTAAGCACTTCGTTGCTCTTTCAACTAATGAAAAGGGCTGTACAGAATTCGGTATCGATCCTGAGAACATGTTCGAGTTCTGGGACTGGGTTGGCGGTCGTTACTCATCATGGTCAGCTATCGGTTTATCAATTGCTTTAGCTTGTGGTTTCGATAACTTTGAAGAGTTCTTAAAGGGTGGTTTTGAGTATGACGAGTATTTCAGAACTGCTCCTTTTGAGAAGAACCTTTCTGTACTTTTAGCTTTAGTTGGTATCTGGTACAACAACTTCTACAAGTTCGAATCAGAAGCAATCCTTCCATACGACCAGTACATGGCAAGATTCCCAGCTTACTTCCAGCAGGGCAACATGGAATCAAATGGTAAGTATGTAGATAGAAACGGCAACAAGGTTGACTATGAAACTGGTCCTATTATCTGGGGTGAGCCAGGTACAAACGGTCAGCATGCTTTCTATCAGTTAATTCATCAGGGCACCAAGGTAATTCCATGTGACTTCATTGTTCCTGCAATCAGCCACAACCCAATTGGTGATCACCATGTAAAACTGATCTCTAACTTCTTTGCTCAGACTGAAGCTTTAGCATTCGGTAAGACCAAAGAGCAGGTAATTGCAGAGTTCGAAGCTAAGGGTACTGCAAAAGACAAGTATGAGAGCATTGTTCCTTTCAAGGTATTTGAAGGAAACCGTCCAACAAACTCATTCTTAGTTAAGGAAATCACTCCTCGTACCTTAGGTATGTTAGTTGCTATGTACGAACACAAGATCTTCGTTCAGGGTTCTATCTGGAACATCTACTCATTCGACCAGTTCGGTGTTGAGTTAGGTAAGCAGCTTGCAAACAAGATTATTCCTGAGCTACAGAATGATGAAGTTATTTCTTCACATGACAGCTCAACAAATGGTTTAATCAACGCTTACAAGAAGATGAAATAATATCTTAGTAAGCCAAGTAAAAAGCCCATACTGCAAAGTATGGGCTTTTTGTTTGTGAACACTGATATTAGCAAATAAAGAAAAAGGCTACATCGCAAAGATGTTATTTTATAAAATCTCTTAATGAATAATTCTCGTAGGTTTTCTCTACTTTGATATTCTCTGTTTTTACAAGTGTCTTTTCTTCATCAAGATAGAAAAACTCGTAACCATCTTCTGTATTCTTATTACAGCTAAAAGACAGGTAAGCTAATTTATCTGTAAACGGTGTATTCAAGCTTGTAGAGCAGATCTGGTTTGAGGAAGGAAGATTATAGTATCCACTGGTATTTTCGATTGGATCGATATAAAGCATTTCTACATCAACCAAACCTTTCCCTGTTGTCTTTACAAGACACTCTTTAACAGTCCACAATCTTGTAAATTCATGAAGCATATTTGTTTCATCAAGTGACAAAAGAAATGACTGCTCTTTGTTTGAACAAACTCTCTTGATTAAGCCTTCAAGATTGTGACGTTTTCTTTCAAATTCGATATCTACTCCAACTTCTGATCCACCAATAGCTAAAGCAAGGTATTTTCCAGAATTTGAAAGATTAAAAAAGGGATAACGTGCTTCCTTAAAACAAGGTTTTCCTGACTTAAGAGTAATAATTTCAGGAAGATAACTTATTCCATAGAATTCTATTAGAACCTTTTGCAAAAGAGCTCTACTTGCCACATGTTCATCTAGAACTCTCTGATTTGAATACTTTAAAGAAGATCTATAATCGTTGCTTAGCAATGATTCTAGTTTTAAAGCATTTTCAGTTGAACTGATGACTACTTGCATAAATTTTTATCTCAAAAAGCTAAGATACTATTCTTTCTTTAAAGGCTCATTATTATCTTCTGCACTTGTGCTTTCATCAGTTAACTTAGCTGTATCCTTATTTGATTCTTCTTCTGAAGATTCATGAGTCTGTGATGATTCTTGCTTTTCGTTTTTCTTCTTTAAAGGAATTCTTACTAGATATGCAAGAATAAACCATAAAACAAATAAGGCTAAACCTAATGCAACGCCTAAATAATAGTTATTGATAGATAAAACTGACTCAGGAATGCTAAATTTTTCAAGAAGAAAAATTATAGATTTAGGGAAAACTATAGCCGTCCAGATAAGAGTATTTGCAAGTAATAATGTCAGTATTGCAAATCTGAACTTTCTGAAAATCAAAAAGAACAGTACAGATAAAACAACAAAAACTGAACCTGCTGAAGAAAATAATGTTTGTGCAAAGTTAATATTAATCATAATTATAAATTTCTTGGTAAAATGTAATATATCAATTTTACCAAATAATAAGGTATTTATGTTTATTTCAACTCTTGATCCTATTGCTTTTTCATTAGGACCAATTCAAGTCAGATACTACGGGCTTCTCTTCTCATTAGGTTTTATCATTGGATACCTAATGATGCAGTACTTTTTCAGAAAAAAGCAATATAAAACCGATGATCTGGACAAACTGCTTGTTTATCTCTTTATTGGTACAGTTGTAGGAGCAAGACTTGCCCACTGTTTAATATACGAACCAAGTTACTATCTGTCACATCCTGTCGATATTCTTAAAATATATGAAGGCGGACTTGCAAGCCATGGTGGATGCCTAGGTGTTATAGTTGCAGTTGTATTCTTCTTGAAAAAAGCTAAATACAAGTTCCTTGAACTTGCAGATATGCTGTGTATCCCTACAGCTCTTGTTTGCTCAATGATTAGAGTTGGAAATTTTTTCAATTCAGAAATTTTAGGCTCCTATACAAATTCGGATTATGGAGTTGTATTTGCAAGATTAGGAGAAATTGCACCAAGACATCCTGCTCAGTTATATGAAGCTTTTGCATATTTCTCTATTTTTCTACTAATTTTTGCAATTTACTTTATTTCAAAGAAGAGACCTAATGGTCTTATATTCGGTCTTTTCTTCACTTTAGCATTTATTGCAAGAATCATTATTGAGCCATTTAAAATGGAACAGGCTGATTACGAAACTAGCATAAATGTTGGTCTTTTGATCTCGGTACCTTTTGTAATTGCAGGAATTTGTATAATCTTTATTTCCTTTTATTTAAATAAAAAACAACAAAATTAGGTAGGACTCAAAAAAATGTCATTAGAAGTTGTTATCCTTGCTGCAGGCAAAGGAAAAAGAATGAACTCTCAGCTACCAAAAGTACTTCATAAGGTAGCTAACAAACCAATGCTTTTCCATGTTATTGAAACAGCATTCCAATTATCTCCTAGTGCTATCCATATTGTTGTTGGACACAAATCAGAACTGATAGAAGAGGCTTTAAAAGATCTTCCTAGTGATATTTCAAGAATTGTACAGGTTTCCCACCAAAAAGAGCTTTTAGGAACCGGTGATGCTGTTGCATCAGCTCTACCTAAGATCAATGAGGAATCTGATGTTCTTGTTCTTTATGGTGACAATCCATTAACACCTTTTGATGATATTCAAAGATTAACCGCTCTTCTTGAGGATAATCCTCTTTGCGTGCTGTCAGCATACGCACGTGATCCTTTTGGATATGGTCGAATTGTCAGAAATGAAGATGGCTTCTTAAAAGAAATCGTTGAAGAAAAAGATGCCTCTGAGGAGATTAGAAAGATTAAGGAAATCAACTCTGGCATCATGGTAACAACCGCTAAGGTTCTAAAAAAATATCTACCTATGATTAAGAATGATAATAATCAAGGTGAGTACTATTTAACCGATCTTGCAGGAATCTTAGTAAAAGAAAACAAGGTTGTAGATGTTCTACAAAGTTCAAATTTTGATTTACTCACAGGTGTAAATTCAAAGCCTCAACTAGCTTTTGCTGAAAGAACATATCAGCTAATTCAGGCAAATAAGCTTTTAGCTCAGGGTGTTACCCTTGCAGATCCAAACAGATTTGATCTAAGAGGCTCTTTAAAATGCGGACAAGATGTATTCATTGACATCAACTGTATTTTTGAAGGCAACGTAACTCTTGGTAACAATGTACAGATCGGTGCAGGATGCGTAATCAAAAACTGTACAATTGATGATGATTCTATTATCTCTCCTTACACAATCATGGAAGATAGTACAATCTGCAAGAAGAATACCATTGGACCTTTTGCAAGATTACGTCCAGGCAATGTTTTAAATGATGAAGTTCATGTTGGAAACTTCGTAGAAGTAAAGAAATCAACTTTAGGTTTTGGCAGAAAATCAGGACATCTATCATATCTTGGTGAT
Organism: Succinivibrio sp.; assembly: GCF_045124615.1. Lineage (NCBI taxonomy): Bacteria > Pseudomonadati > Pseudomonadota > Gammaproteobacteria > Aeromonadales > Succinivibrionaceae > Succinivibrio > Succinivibrio sp. The sequence goes on along the minus strand of NZ_JBGVMC010000389.1, from coordinate 5,245 downwards.
GCTGTTATCGGTAAGAATGTGAACATCGGCGCTGGTACTATCACCTGCAACTATGATGGTGCAAACAAATTCAAGACAGTTATCGGTGATGATGTCTTTGTAGGTTCAGACTCTCAGCTTGTTGCTCCTGTAGAAATTAAGAATGGTGTGACAATTGCTGCAGGTACAACTGTAACTAAGCATACACAAATGGATGAGAATTCATTAATTCTTACTAGAGCTCAGTCAGTAAAGATTGATACCTATGTAAGACCTACAAAAAAGAAATAAATTATCACTAAGCTCCTTTTTTAAGGAGCATTATCATGATAGATTATAAAAATTAGTTGCTTGTCTGTAATTTTTTTAAACTGGATTTTAATATGTGCGGAATTGTTGGTGCTATAGCACAGAGAAATGTTTCTGAAATCTTATTAGAAGGTCTATCAAGACTTGGGTATAGAGGATATGACAGTGCAGGTATCTGTACTATTACAGGAAATAAATTCTCCTGTATCAAAACAACTGGCAAGGTAAAAGTTTTAAAAGACGAGGTTAACTCTGTTGGTTGTCCAGGCCTTATCGGTATTGCTCACACAAGATGGGCAACACATGGTGTACCTTCAAAAGAAAACGCACATCCTCATATCTGTGATCATCTTGCTTTGGTTCATAATGGAATTATCGAAAATTTCCAGGAATTAAAACAGGAGTTAATTGCAGCAGGCTACTCATTTAAATCACAGACAGATACTGAAGTTCTGGTTTGTTTAATTCATTCAATGCTAAAAAAATCATCTAGCGTATTAGATGCTTTCAAGCTAGCACTTGCAAGAGTAAAGGGCTCATATGGTCTTGCTCTAGTTGACTTAAATGATCCTGATACTCTATATGCAGCAAGATCTGGCTCTCCTCTCATTATTGGTTTAGGTATTGGAGAGAACTTCATTGCATCTGATACATTAGCTCTTTTACCTGTAACAAGACGTTTTATTTATCTTGAAGAAAATGAAATTGCTGCTATTACAACAAGAGCCGTACGTGTATTTGATTTAAATGGTTGCGAAGTTGAAAAGAAGATTGTTGAAAGTGATCTAGATGCAGAAAGCATTTCTAAGGGCGAATATCGTCACTATATGCAAAAAGAAATCTTCGAGCAACCAACATCACTGCAAAATACTCTAATCGGAAGAATTATTGACGATAAGATCAGTAACGAAACTGTTGTTGGCATCGACGATAACACATTTAAAGATACCAATTTCATTCAGATTGTTGCTTGCGGAACCTCATATCATGCAGGTATGGTTGCAAGATACTGGTTTGAGGAACTAACCGGCGTTGCAACAAATGTTGAAATTGCATCTGAATACAGATACAGAAAAGCAGTTGTACCTGATAATGCGCTGTTTGTTACAATTTCTCAGTCAGGTGAAACAGCTGATACATTAGCATCTTTACGTCTTGCAAAAGAGCAAAAATTCAAGAACAGTCTTTCTATCTGCAATGTAAATGGATCTTCATTAGTTCGTGAATCCGATTACACATTATTTACAAAGGCAGGTGCTGAGATTGGTGTCGCATCAACTAAGGCATTTACTGCTCAGTTGTTATCACTTCTGTTACTTGCTCTTATTATTGCAAAGCAAAAGCAGTCTATCTCTGAGGAGAAGTATAAGGAGATAATCTCCTCATTACGCGCACTTCCTGCATTATGTCAGGACTTTCTGTCATGTGACAAGCAGATTGCAGCTTTATCAGAGCAGTTCTCAGGTAAACATCACTGCCTATTCCTAGGTCGCGGTGTAATGTACCCAATTGCTCTTGAAGGTGCACTAAAACTTAAGGAAATCAGCTATATTCATGCAGAAGGTTATGCTGCAGGTGAACTCAAGCATGGCCCTATCGCTCTTATCGATAACGAAATGCCTGTTGTAGTTGTTGCACCTGATAATGCTTTAATGGATAAGCTTGTATCAAACGTTGAAGAAGTTAGAGCTCGTGGCGCACAGCTTTATATCTTTGTGGATAACAAGGCTCAGTTAAAGAATGACAAACAGACTCAAAAGGTTGCATTACCTTCATGTCCTGAAATTCTACAGCCAATTTTATATACAATTCCTTTACAGTTATTGGCATATTACTGTGCTGTTATCAACGGAACAGATGTTGATCAGCCAAGAAATCTAGCTAAATCTGTAACTGTGGAATAATTTCTAAAAATTTTAACCATGCCTTAACCGATTATTTCGATTAAGGCATTTGTTTTTTTTATTTACCTAATCTCCTTTTTTATGCATTTTATTAATTCTTTAAAAAAAATGCTGTATCATATGCACGAATTTTTTTTTGAATATTAGATCAAATGTTAGATAGACAGTTACTATTAAGATGGGCAACTCCTTATGCCCTGATAAATTTTGCGAGAGACTGCGTAAATGTATTCGTTGTCTCATTTTACTTTTTGTATCTGTTCTCTGTGCATGGTATGTCCTACAGATACCTTGTCATCATGATCCTATCTTTAAAAGTTTTTGACATATTAAAAGAGCCTATCCTCGGTTTTATAATGGATAAACTGAGTTATTCTCTTAAAAAGGACAAATTCAAATTCTTTATTCTTACAGGTGGCATCTCGACATGTTCAATAACATTTGTAATGTTTAATATTCCAGATTTTATCGGACAAAATATCTTGTATGTGATTGCACCTCTCCTTTTGATCGTATACATGATTTCATATTCCTTTATCGATCTGTCTGTAATTTCCTTATGTGCAACATTTGGCTCAAGTGCACGTATCAGAGAAACTGTTTCTGCAATATCTCGTGGTTTTTCTGTACTTGGATTCTGCTTTACTGTAATAATGTGCTCTTATATTTTTGCTAAAAATCCAAGTCTTCCAAGTGGTGCATTCTCTTTAACTCAGGATATTTTCTCAAGAGCTTCAGCAATAGTATGTATCATACTTGCTATCTTTACATTCATGTTTGTATGTACATTTAAAGATTCATATCAGCCACGAAAAGTTCTGAATTTTGTACAGTGTATAAAAGCTTTCTTTGGAAATGATCAGCTGATGATTACTTTCAGCATCACAATCCTTCAGCAGATATCACTTTTCGTTTTCGCTGTTACTCATGGCTATTTCGTTCTTCTCTTAGACGATCTTCCAAGTAACAAAGATATGTTCATTATGATCCAGTTACCTTGGGTCTGTTCTTCACTAATTTCATTCTTATACTATAGTAAACTAGTATCAGCATTCAGCAGAAAATCCATATTTATTGCATCTTTAGCAATGACAATGTTTGCAACACTAACACTGGTTATCATTAGTTATTTCGGCTCAGTAAATCCAGTGATTCTTGCAATCTTAATGTCTATTGCAACATCAGGATATGCTCTAAATCTAGCTTCTACCACTGTTATGACTGCTGACTGTGTTGATTACGGTGAATTCAAATTCTCATGCCGATCAGAATGTATGAATTTCTCTGTACAGAGTATGTCACTTAAAATCGGTACAATGTTTGCCGTTGCAATTGCTGGTGTTTCCTTTTCATATGCAGATATTTTCTGTAAAAAAGAAGCTTATGTAGATAGAATGTACTCAATTAACATCTGCGAAGCTGTTATTGTTGTATGTTCAGTCACTATTGCAGCAATCTACATAACTTCTTATATGCTACATGGCAGTTTCTTTGAAAACATTCTAAATTCGCTGAATCTGTTTAAGGACAAAACTTCTCCTGCACAAAACAGAGCAAAGAGAAATGCTGTACGCTATGCACTTGATGAGCACTGCGTTATCTACAAGATGAGAGCCAAAAATCTTGATGAAGTAATTAAGATCCTTACTGACAGACTGTATAGCGTAAGAGCTATTACATCAAGACATGAATTCTTAGAAGGCATTTACAAAAAGCTAAATGAAAACCCTGCAGGTATTGGACATGGAATTGCAATTCCTCATGCTAGAGGTACATATGTAAAACGACCTGCTCTTGCTGTTGCATCGCTGACAGAAAAAATGGACTGTGGCTCAGCTGATAATCAGGATTGTGATTTAATATTTATGATAGCAGTACCTGATGATGGTATTTCTCACATTAGCTTAATTGGTAATCTTTCACTCATGTTATCTGAGCCTGGATTTGCTAATAAATTAAGACAGTCTGGTTCAAGTGAAGAAATTACAAGAAGACTTATTGCATGCGAAAGAAACTTATTCAACTAATAATTGCTTTTTCATTCTTCTTCTCATTTGATGTTTTTGCTAAATCAAACATCGAAGTGTGTGCTGCTCCACAAACATATAGTGCACTTGAGAATATCAAAAAATATACCAAGGTTCATTTTGAAACCTATTATGGATCATCAGATGAAATCCTTTCTATTATTTCTAATCAGAGTAAACGCTGCCATATCATTATAAGCGAGGATGAAAAAATCCCCGTTATCATGCTCAAATCAAATAAAACTGAGTTTACAAACATTAAAAGACTAGTTAGAGCACCTTTAATACTCTGGTCTAAAGATGAAAGTGCCATCGATGATAAACTCAGCATTCTAAAGAAGAAAAAAATTAAAAGTCTTGTTCATCCAAAAGCTTCATTATCCACCGTTGGTTATGCAGCTACTCAAATCATGAAAAATAAGGATTTTCCTTCAGACTTTCTAAAAGGAAAAATCTTCAGAACAGATCATGAATATGCAGCATTTTCTTTAGTTGATAATCAAAATGTTCAGGCCGGTTTTATGACAAAGCCTGTAGCTATGAAGGATGGGAAGATAGAAGGCTCCTATTATATTTTCCCATACGATAAATATGAGCCAATTTTCTATTATGTAACTTTGAACAATGAAGAAAAATCCAACCGCATTTCTACACTGTATACAGAGTTATCAACTTCTGTCAGAGTTATTACTAGCTTTGTCCTTGCAGGTTTTGATTCACTAGACTAATCGTTTTTCACATAATAACAGTCAAAACGACAGGCTTTACCATCAATAAAGCTTGAGCGTTTTACATTTAGCTCTAGTGGAGCTTCATTTGAAGGTCTTTTTACCACAAGATGGTGTTTACAGATCTTGAGTAATTCATTAGCTGTTTCTACGGTATCCTCATCGAATCCAACAAGCTCATGAAAAATTCGCATCTCTCTTTTTACTAACGCGCTCTTCTTTCTCTGAGGAAACATTGGATCGTAATAGATAACATCAGGAACACAAGGAAGTTCGCTGTTTTTCTTTACCTCAAGTA
>NZ_JBGVMC010000388.1:0-8245 GCF_045124615.1 Succinivibrio sp. | reverse complement strand
CATAAGTTCCATATCAGCAAACATAACACCAGGACGCTCATCGCGATCGTCATAGATAACTTCAACACCGGCCTGTAGAAGCTGATTGTAAAGTTTCTCTGCTGTATCTTTTACAATCTGAGACTTAGATGGCATAATTGCAATAATAGCAACCTTGAAAGGAGCGATTGCCTCAGGCCAGATGATACCTCTGTCGTCATGGTGCTGCTCGATAACTGCAGCAATTGCACGGGTAACACCGATACCGTAACATCCCATAATCATTGGAACGTCTTTACCGTTCTCATCCTTTACAGTACACTTCATAGCCTCTGAGTACTTAGTGCCAAGCATAAATACCTGACCTACCTCAATACCCTTGCGTAAATGTAAGGTGCCTTTTCCGTCTGGGCTCTTATCGCCTTCCTCTACGTTTCTAAGGTCGAATACCTCATAATTAGGTACATCACGATCCCAGTTTACGTTGATTAAGTGGAAACCTGTCTTGTTAGCACCGCAGGCAAAATTTGACATCTTATCTGCAGTTCTGTCTACAAGAATACGGCCTTTGAAACCAACAGGACCAAGTGAACCTGTGTGAGCACCGGTAAATTCAGCAATCTCTTCTTCTGTTGCCATCTCAAGAGGATCGTTAATACCGTCAATCTTTATTGCCTTAACTTCATTAAGTTCATGGTTGCCACGTAAACAGATCATAACAAGCTCATGCTTGCCATCTTCTTTCTTGTTGCCATGAACGATTAGGCTCTTTAAGACATTCTCTGATTCAACACCTAAAGCTTTTGCTGCCTCATCAACAGTATGACAGCCAGGAGTTGCCACCTCTGAGTATGCATCAGCACAAGGCTCTCTGTCATATTCAGGAGCTAAAGCTTCAGCCATTTCGATATTAGCTGCATAATTAGAACCATCAGACCATGCAATAGTATCTTCACCGGCCTCAGCTAAAGCCTGGAATTCATGAGAGTGGTTACCACCGATTGAACCTGTGTCAGCCTCTACAGGTCTGAATTCAAGACCCATGCGGGTGAATACTCTTGAATAAGCATCGTACATGTCCTGATATGTCTTTGCTAAAGATTCCTTGTCAGTATGGAATGAGTATGCATCCTTCATTAAAAATTCTCTTCCACGCATTACACCAAAGCGAGGACGGATTTCATCGCGGAACTTGTTCTGGATCTGGTATAGGCATAGTGGAAGCTGTCTTGCTGACTTAACTTCTCTGCGTGCAATATCAGTTACAACTTCTTCGTGTGTTGGACCTAAGCAGAATTCGTTTTGCTTTCTGTCCTTGAAACGGCATAGCTCAGGACCATACTTTTCATATCGGCCTGATTCTTTCCAAAGGTCAGCTGGCTGTACCATTGGCATTGCAATTTCTAAAGCACCAGTCTTGTTCATTTCTTCACGAACAATATTAATTACTTTAGAAAGCACTCTCATACCGGTTGGTAACCAGGTATATACACCAGAGGCAATCTGGCGGATCATGCCAGCTCTTAGCATTAAACGATGGCTTTCAACTGCAGCCTCTTTAGGATCCTCTTTTAAAGTAGAGATAAGAAATTGACTTGTACGCATGCTATGTCCTATTTATCTGTGACAAACCATAAAAAAATTTTTATGAATTTTATCACAAATTAAGCAAGCATTCATGAAGATTGTTTTGTCAAAAAAAACATCTATTTGTTTCAAAATTTATGCACTTTTTTGAATTCTCTTATCCTTTCTTACAATGAGTGCAACATATGCAAGCAGAATAATATTCATGATAAGTGCATAGATGATTGCAGGTATACTCATGATTTCATTATTGAATGCAAATGGAGAAACACAAAGAGCAATAGCCTGTGCGGCATTTTGCATTGTTACCTCAATAACGATGGTGCGTCTTGTTTTGGAATCCTGGCAAAGTGCTCTTGAGAGCAGTGATGAAATAACAATTGCTGCAAGAACAAGACAGACAACAGCGACAAGAATAATATCAAGATGTGAAGAAATTGTTTTTGCGTTCTTTATAAAGAACATTGTTGCAATTAAAACTAAAGATGGAAAAGCTATCTTTTCAAGAATTCTTGATAGTTTTTTTGATCCGTTTTTAAAAGTAATCTTTGTAAAGACTCCGAGAATTATTGGAATAAACATCAGAAGAAAGTTCTGAATAAGAATATTCTTAAGAGGAAACTCAATGTTAGATGAATACTCTGTGTCTTGGTAGAAAGTATTCAAACAAAGAGCCATAAAGAAAGGAAGAGTGAATAATGTAATAACCGAGCTTAGTGCTGTAAGGGAAACTGAAAGAGCAAGATCACCTTTAGCAATAAGGGTAAAGATATTGCTAGATGATCCGCCAGGGCATAAGGCAATCAACACAAGTCCTATAAAAAATACTTCTTCAAGACTAAAAGCCTTTGCAATAAGAAATGCAGTAAGTGGCAGTACCAAAAGCTGTCCAAATAGACCTGAAATTACTGGAACAGGCTTTTTAATAAGCATCAGAAAATCTGCTTTTTTAAGATTCAGACCAATTGTATAGGTCAGAATTACCAAAAGTGCCATTACAAGAATAATTGGATTCATCTTCATCTCCTTTGAGTGCGTATTGTAAAAGAAATTTGCTCCTTATTAGAAATTTTTGGTAGAACAGACAATTATCTTGATGATCATCTAATGCCTTTTGTTAATAAAGATGGTCTTGTATATATGTGTTACCGGCATGAATAAGGATCTGCACGATAAATTACCAGAGGAGCTTCTTTTATACTGGATTACTAACTGTCAATCATGAAAAAATTAAAGCATGCAAAGATAGAGGATATCAGGATAATGCAGTCAAATCAGGGGGTTTGGGACGACTGGCTTAAAATGGATAATGAATATGCAAGAAACGATGCAAAGAGCATAAAAGCTGGTGCATTAAAATATCTAAACTTCATTAAGATTGTTCTTAAAAAGAAGTAATTGTAGAAATAATTGACAGCTCTCCATGGCTGAAGCCAAGGGCTTTTCGGCACAATTTGGTAATAAGAAACCTACTATCTGTCAGCTAACAAATAGTAGGTTTTTTCATTTGTTGAGATTAAACCGTGACTTAATGCAAAAAAGCATGTATTAAGCAAAATATACAGATGTGATAAGATAGGATAGATTAGGAGAATAATTCAATATGGTTTTTTTAGCTAGCTTTTTAATATTTCTGCTTTTTGTTTTAGCTCTTTCTATGAGCTTGTTCATCAAGAGAAAACCTCTTGTATCTGAAGATGATGCAAGAAACTCTCTTTTAGATGACGGAAATTGTGCTGCATGTTCTAAATTATGTGCTCTTGCAGGAAAGAAAAATCAGAAACCTCTTAAAACATGTCAAGCTTCAGAAATTCCTCACAAACAGGTTTAAATAAAGTTATGTTAAAGCGTTCAATTGCGGCTATTGCCTTATCTTGTGTAGCAGCTCTTGCTGTTACAGGCTGTAATGATGAAAAAAGAAATGAACAGAAGATGACTGTAGTTCATGGCAAAACCATGGGAACTTTCTATACAGTTAATGTTACAGGTGGATTTAAAGGCGGAGAGGAAGCTTTAAAGAAACTCTCTGATGATACTTTCAATAGGATCTGCGATATCATTTCGACCTTTGATAAGAATGCAGAGCTTGCAAAAGTTAACGAATATCACGATACAAAGCCATATGAGATTTCAAGAGAGCTTGGAAAGATTATTCAGGAAACAGTCTATCAGGGTAGAAGAATAGACGGTGCTACAGATATTAGTGTTGGACCTTTAGTAAATCTGTGGGGCTTTGGAAAGGACAAGAAGAAAAATCAGGCTCCAACTTCTGAGGAAATTCAGGAGACTCTTAAACTTGTAGGTCTTGATAAGTTTGAAATAAGAACCGACAGTGAAAAGAGTTATTTGGTAAAACATAATGAGAATGTAAGACTTGATCTTGCAACTGTAGGTGAAGGTCTAGGTGCTGATGCCCTTTGCAGAAAGCTCATAGAGCTTGGTTATACAGATTTTATGGTTAGCGTTGCAGGCGCATCCCGTTCCTACGGCGTTAATTCAAAAGGGCTTAAATGGAGACTTGGAGTTGAAGATCCGACTACTCCTGAAAGAAAAGTCTTATTCCCAATCTGTGCTCTTGATAAAGCGGTAACAACAGCTGGATCCTATAGAAATTTCTTTAAGGATGATAAGACAGGAACAGTCTATTCTCATGCTATAGATCCTAAAACAGGCTATCCTGTATCTCATCATACACTGTCTGTAACAGTAATAAGTGATTCAGCATTTGAAAGTGATGCTCTTGATACTGGGTTATTGGTATTAGGTGCAGATAAGGCTCTTGAATTTGGAGAAAAGAATAATATTCCTATAGCAACGGTAGAATATGAAAACGGGAAAACTGTTATTCGTCATACAAATAACTTTAAAAAATATATCGACTGTGCAAAAAATATTAAATAAGGATTAATAATGCATATTCATATTTTAGGCATCTGCGGTACATTCATGGGAGGTATCGCAATGATTGCTAAACAAGCAGGACATAAGGTTACAGGCTCAGACAAAAATGTATATCCACCAATGTCAACAGAGCTTGAACAATCTGGAATCAAACTCATTCAGGGCTTTGATGCATCTCAGTTAGATGATAAACCAGATTTAATTGTTGTCGGTAATGTTATGAGACGAGGTATGGAAGTAGTTGAGCGCATGCTTGATGAAAAATACAAATATGTCTCAGGCCCTCAGTGGCTTGAAGAGCATTACCTTCTTAACAAGACTGTTCTTGCAGTAGCAGGAACTCACGGAAAAACAACAACATCCTCAATGCTAGCCTGGATTTTACAGTTCAATGGCAAAAATCCTGGTTTTCTGATTGGCGGAATTCCAGAAAACTTCGGTATTTCTGCTCGTAATACTGATAGTGAGTATTTTGTTATTGAAGCTGATGAATATGACTGTGCATTCTTTGATAAGCGTTCAAAGTTTGTTCATTATCATCCACAAGTTCTTGTTATGAACAATCTTGAATATGATCATGCTGATATATTTGATAGCGTCAAAGATATTCAAAAGCAGTTCCATCACTTGGTAAGAACTGTTCCATCAAAAGGTCTGATAATCAAATCTGAAGGTGAAAAATACCTAGATGAGGTTATAGATATGGGCTGCTGGAGTGAGCTGTATACAGTTGGCAGTAAAGATGGCTTACATGCAATCTTAAAGACTCCGGATGGTTCAAATTTTGATGTATATGATGGTGATTCATTTGTATATAGCGTACATTATGAGGCAACAGGTACATATAATGTTCAAAATGCTTTAATGGCTATAAGAGCTGCTATGTATACAGGCATTAGTGCTAAGGATGCTGCAAGAGCCCTTGAAACATTTAAGCTTCCAAAGCGCAGAATGGAGCTTAAAGGCTGTGTTAATGGAGTTAGCGTATATGATGATTTTGCGCATCATCCAACTGCTATTGAACTTACAACTGCAGGTCTTAGAGCAAGACTTGGCGATAATAAGAGGCTGGTTGCAGTATTTGAGCCAAGATCTAATTCTATGAAACTTGGTGCAAACCATGAAAAATTAGCTCAGTCATTTAAGCATGCAGATGAGATTTTTGTTTATGCACCATCAAATGTTACATGGAATGTAAAAGAGCTTGAATCTCAAAGTGCAAAGCCTCTTCATGTTGAAAGTGATTTTGAAAAGCTTGTCGATGATATTGTAAAGGCTTCTCCTGAAGGAACCTCCATTCTTGTTATGAGTAATGGAAGCTTTAATGGTATCCATCAGCGTTTATTAGAAAAATTAAAATAGAGCAGGTGAATATTTATGACTGACAGTTGGGCATTAAGAGGTAAGGTACTACAAAATGATGATGTAAATCCATCATTACTATGCCGTGTTTATGACAGAATAGCTGTTCAGAATGCTGAAGGCCAGACTGCATTTTACTGTCTTGAGCTTTCTGCTGGTAATACTTTTAATTTTGGATTCTGCAGAAAAGAGAATGTCCCATCTCTTCTAAGAGATGTCTTCACTTTCAGTAATCAAAGAGTACTATTAGGTAAAGCTCCTGCACTTATGATACCAACAGTGCCAACTTCCATATGGTTAAAGCAGGTTCGTAAATATGATGTTTCTAATGTCATCATGTGGCTTGAAAACTCTATAGAACTTAACCCCGAGTATAAAGAGACAATATTAAAATTGCGAAAGATGGGAATGAAATTCGCAATCCGAGTAGATGCAATGGGTGAGGTCGGATCTGATGATGAGGTTTTAGCTTGTATTGACTATCTGCTTATAGATTATGCAACTGCAGCTGAATTTATGAGCATTGTTGAACAGCTCAAAAAGAAGATCCCTGATGTTAAGACAATCGGCTTTAAACGTGAGATGTCAGTTGTATCTTTCAATCGTACAGAGGCAAAGAATTTTGATTTTGTTTTAGGTACTGTTGCATCAGATAATTATCAGTACAAAATAGAACGCCCAAGATGGCAACATGAGATGCTAAGAACATTTGCTCAGCTGTTTTCTTCAATTTATGACTATAAGGAAATAAGCTCAGTTGTAGCAAGTTATCCTTTGATGTCTAATGCAATGAAAGGCATGGTATCTTCAAAGCATCTTGCTAATCTTACAATAAAGAAGAACTCTAATCTGGCAGATAAGCAGGGACTTACCCAGCTTGATATCCGAAATTTTCTTGCAATTGCAGTGGCATTTAATCTTTTCGTGTTATCTGATAAACAGGTTTGCGAGCAGAATAAAAAGCCTTTTTCTCTTGATAATGTGAATTATGAGCCTTTTATACATTCATTGTATTTTGGCAAATTAGTTGATCTTTTTGCTCAGACTTTATGTGACGATATTACAGCTCCTCAGGCTTTTATTGCTGGTTTTCTCCGCTTTGCTCAGGTGATGTTGCATGACACTAAAGAAGCTACATTTGATGAGTTCCCTCTAAATGCTATTACCTCATGCTATTCAGAATCAGGCGGACAGCTGGCAGTTATAATTAGTGTACTTTTGGCACTTACAGAGCATAGAATTGATGATGCTCTTGATATTGCAGCAGATGCAGGCGTTACTCTCAATAAAGAGGATATATATGGTTATATCTCTCATGCAATGACATGGACTGATGCTGTAGAGCGCGCTGTTGGAATTATTAAGGAAAAACGAGTAGAAGAGGAATAATTCATAAATATAAAAAAACCGTTATCATAAAGACTTTTCGTTTTTAGATAACGGTTTTTTTGTTTGAAAAGACTATTAGTTCTGTTCAAACATCGCAGAAATAGATTCTTCGTTATTAATTCTGCGAATTGCTTCTGCAAGCATTGGAGCAAGTGTTAACTGACGGAAGCACTTTAACTTCTGGAACTTGTCTGTTGCAGGAACTGAATCTGAAACGATCAGGCGATCGATTGCTGATTCTGAAATATTCTTGTATGCGTCACCTGAAAGCACTGCATGAGTACCATAAGCGGTAACAGATTTAGCACCACGTTCTTTTAGAGCTGCAGCTGCCTTACATAAGGTACCACCAGTATCGATGATATCGTCAACGATGATACATTCACGATCCTTAACATCACCGATAAGGTTCATAACCTCAGATACGTTAGGACGAGGACGACGCTTATCAATGATTGCAATATCAGCATTGTCTAATAATTTTGCAATTGCACGAGCGCGAACAACACCACCCATATCAGGAGAAACAACGCAAGGATTCTTTAGGTTCAGAGTCTTCATGTCATCAACAAAGATCTGTGAAGAGAAGCAGTTGTCTACAGGAACATCGAAGAAGCCCTGGATCTGTTCTGCATGAAGATCTACAGTTAAAACTCTGTCAACGCCAACAGTTGATAAAAAGTCAGCAACAACCTTAGCAGTAATAGGTACACGAGCAGAGCGTAAACGTCTGTCCTGACGAGCATAACCAAAGTAAGGAATTACTGCTGTAATACGACCTGCAGATGCACGACGAAGAGCATCGATCATAACGATAAGTTCCATCAGATTATCATTTGAAGGAGCGCAGGTTGATTGGATGATGAAAATATCACAACCACGAACGTTTTCATTAATCTGAACATGAATTTCTCCGTCAGAAAAACGATCTACAGTTGCATTTCCAAGTCGTGTATAAAGTCTGTCTGCGATTTTTTTTGCTAAGTCCGGTGTTGCATTACCGGCAAAAAGCTTCATATCAGCCATA
>NZ_JBGVMC010000387.1:0-2103 GCF_045124615.1 Succinivibrio sp. | reverse complement strand
ACATCACCACAGACAAGTCTGTCCATAGGAGTTGGCTTTTTCAGATCGTTTATAGTATTTTCAATTGCAAGAGCCTGATCTGGTGTTTCCTGATAGTTAAAGCCTGATGCAAATTCCTCAAGTGCTTTTGTAGAAACCTCAAAGGCTGTTCCTTTGTTTGCTTCACGTTTTGCATAAAGATCTAAAAGTGCAGCTGCAACATCAATAACCTTGTCCTGAGCCTTACTCTTTTTCTTAGCCCAGTTATCATTACCAAGTTTTGATAGCTGAGGGTTTTCAGATCCAGAATATCTTGCAACCTTGTTAAGTGCGGTGATAGGGATATTAAGTATATCACCACCTGCATACTCGATGGTAAGATACTCACCTTTAACACCACCTATCACCATGGTTTTAAGACCTTTGTATCTTCCGATACCATGGTCAATATGAACCACAATCTGACCTTCACTTAATGAAGCTAGGTTCTTAATAATGGTATCCTGGCTGATACTTGCATTTTTAGATGCTCTTTTTTGCTTTACAGCTTTAAAGCCTAGTATTTCTGATTCTGTAAGATAGCAGATCTTTAAATCAGGGAAATCAAAACCTTCATCAAAAGGTGCTAATGTGAGCATCAGGCTGCATTTTGAATTTATAAATTCATCAATTGATGATGCTTTTACAAGAGGATGATTATTTGTAATTGCCTCTGGGAAAATCTCCTTTAAAGACTGGCGTCTGCCTTCTGACACACAGCTTAAAAGGAATCTGTAGCCATTTTCAATTCTTGAATTTATGAAACTTATAAGATTTTTAGCACTGCTTTTATCTGATGGAACAAAAGCAATATTTGGGATCTTTTGAACAGGTAGATTTGAATATCCTCTTTTTGAAAGAGTGTTCTCATCAAATGGTTTTGTTACAAAATTTAAAAGCCTGTGTTCTTTAATTCTGTCAGTACACTCTTTTGCATTCATGAATACTAAGGCTGGCTCTAATGATGGATGATCAGGATTTCCCTTAAACATAAGAGCTCTTTTATGGACTTCAATATCAAAATCCTGTACAGCATTAAAAACATCGCCTATAAGGACTATATCTGTCTGTTTATCAAGATAATCAAAAACAGTCTGAGTCTTATCAAAGAATAGAGGAATATAGTATTCAATACCTGCAGGAATGGCACCTTTTGATATAGCCTGATAGATTGGATGATTTACAAGATTAGCACCTGTAAAATAATCTCTGTAGTTGCTTCTAAATACACTTATAGCCTCCTTGTCTAGTGGAAACTCATGTGATGGGAGCATACAGACACTGTCTATTGTTTCAAACGATCTTTGAGAGTCTGGATCAAATGTTCTTATAGAATCGACTTCATCGTCAAAAAAATCTATTCTGTATGGATTTTTACTGCCCATAGGAAAGATATCAAGTATTGATCCTCTTATGGTGAATTCACCATGAGAGAGTACTTTTTCAACATGGTAGTAGCCATGCTCTACAAGATCGTCTTTCATCTTTGCAATATCACGGCGATCGCCTTTTTTTATGGCAAAGGAGTTTTGTTTTATATACTCAACAGGGCAGACTCTGTGCATAAGAGCACTTACTGTAGTAATTACAATTCCATCTGTAAGAGAATTTAGAGAACTTAAGATCTCAAGTCTTGATGAGACGATATCCTGATGAGGAGCAATAGTATCGTATGCAAGAGTTTCAAAATCTGAAAAATAGCAGATCTTCTCTAAAGGGAGCAGAGCTTTAAGATTGCTTTTAAGGCTTAAAGCATCAAAGCTTTCTTGACATATGACAAACAAAGGTCCCTTGTTTTTGTTTTCATAAGCTGCAGCCACCAAAGATGTGATAGTTGTGCTGTTTAAATTTCCTATATGCTTAATCTGGTTTGTGAAGTTCAGATTTACTGTATTTTTTATAAGTTCTTTTAAATTCATGATGTGATAGAATTGCAAACTGTTATTTTGATAAGTTTACCAAATATACCTAAAGAAAATGACAAATTACAGAAGTTTTATATATCTTACTATTATATTCTTGTATGTTCTGTTTTTTGCATATAACATCCCTCATTTTTCAAATGATTACCGTTATATGCTCATT
>NZ_JBGVMC010000386.1:0-15318 GCF_045124615.1 Succinivibrio sp. | reverse complement strand
CATGTATCAGATGAAAAAGCATCTTCTATCTGTTGTAATGTCACTTGTTCTTGCTCTTATTACACTGACAGTGCAGACTAGTTTTTACAAAAAGGCTGGTCCGTACCTTTTTATTCTTGCAATAGCGCTGATGATCATGACATGCATATTCGGTCGAGAAATCAATGGTGCTAAAAGATGGTTGTCTTTAGGTTTCATGAATGCACAACCATCTGAATTTTTAAAACTGTTTTGGATCCTTTATTTCTCAAGTTTCATTGCAAAAAGAGTAAAGAAGCTATCCGATCCGTTTAAAAAGTTTCTGTCAGATTTTAGTGTTATTCCTGCACTTTTTATAGGAACAATGCTGGGTCTTTGCTATTTGCAGTCTGATCTTGGCTCTGCAACAGTAATTTTGGTTATTACAACAGCGGTATTGTTTGCTGCAGGTCTTGGCCTTAACAAGATGTTTGTTTTCGGTGGCATCGGTGCAGCTGTTTTTGCTCTTTTCGTTTTACCATCAGACTATAGAATGAAAAGAATAACAGCCTTTTTGGATCCATGGAAGGATTCTCAAGGATCTGGATATCAGCTTACTCAGTCTCTTATGGCATACGGAAGAGGCGGACTTTTCGGTGAAGGTCTTGGTAACTCTTATCAGAAACTTGGATATATTCCGGAGGCTCATACTGATTTTATTACTGCTGTAATCGGTGAAGAGCTTGGCTTCATCGGTGTGGTAATTCTTATTGCACTTGAGCTGATACTGGTATACAAGGCAATCAGCATTGCATTTAAAATCCTTGGGAACAATGTATGTTTTGAAGGATATGTCGCTTTAGGTATTGGTATATGGTTTTCTCTTCAGACCTTTATCAATGTTGGTGCAGCAACTGCAGCTATTCCAACAAAAGGTCTGACTTTGCCGCTTGTAAGTTATGGTGGCTCATCCTTGATGGTCTGCTCCATAGCTGTAGCTATTTTGCTACGCATAGACTATCAGTGGAAATTAGGATTAATTGGAGATGAGAAAATAAATGGAGCTTAAAAGAGTTTTAATAATGGCAGGTGGAACCGGTGGGCATGTGTTCCCGGCTCTTGCTATTGCTAAAAAACTGATGGATGAAGGCTGTCAGATCTTATGGCTTGGAACAAGAGGCAGAATGGAAGAACAGCTTGTTCCTAAATACGGCATTGATATTGAATACATCGATGTAAAGGGAATCAGAAAAAACGGAGTAAGAACAAAGTTATCTGCTCCTTTTATGGTTTTAAAGGCTGTAATTCAGGCAAAGAGAGTAATCAAAAAATTCAAGCCTCAAGTTGTACTTGGCATGGGAGGTTATGCTTCAGGTCCAGGTGGTGTTGCAGCTTATTTAAAAGGCATTCCTGTAGTACTGCATGAGCAGAATGCAAAGGCTGGCCTTACAAACCGTCTTTTATTCAAGATTGCAAAGCGTGCTTTATTAGGTTTCCCTGGTGCTTTTACAGGTAGTAAGGTTACTGTTGTTGGAAATCCTGTAAGAGAGAGCATTGTAAAACTCAATGAGCTTGTACGAGATTTCACTTTAAATCCTCTTAAAATTTCCATTATCGGAGGTTCTCTTGGTGCAAGAGCACTCAACGAGATTGTGCCAAAGGCTTTAATGAATTTCAAATCAGATTCAATTAAGGTTGTACATCAGTGCGGAAAAGGAAATTCTGAAAATGTGAAAAAAGCATATCAGTCAGCAGCATTTGATGTAAGTGTCAGTGATTTTGTTGATGATATGGATGAGCTTTATCAGAATACCGATCTTATTATCTGTAGAGCTGGTGCACTTACAGTTGCTGAGGTTACATGTGCAGGAGTTCCTGCCATATTTGTGCCACTTCCAACAGCTGTTGATGATCATCAGTACAAGAATGCAAGCTTCGTTCAGAAAGAAGGTGGTGCTGTAATTTTCAGACAGCAAGATCTGACATCAGAGCTTCTGTTCAATACAATAAATGATTTGAATAATAACAGAGCAAAACTCGAGCAAATGGCTCAAAACGCAAAACACTGTGCAAAACTCAATGCAACAGAAAAAGCAGTAGAAATTATAAAAGAGTTAGTTTAATAACATGAACACACATACAGAATTATATAACGTGCCATTGATGCACAAGGTAAAGAGAATTCATTTTGTAGGTATCGGCGGTGCCGGTATGTGCGGTATTGCAGAGGTTCTTCGAAACGAAGGTTATGCAGTATCCGGTTCTGATATTGCAAACAGCAAAGTTACACAGCGTCTTACATCTCTTGGTATTGAGGTGTTTATCGGTCATAAGAAATCAAATGTCGATGGTGCTTCTGTAGTTGTAGTGTCATCAGCAATTCACAAAGGAAATCCTGAGGTTGATGCAGCTATTGAACAGCACATTCCTGTAGTTAGAAGAGCTGAAATGCTAGGTGAGCTTATGCGCTATCGCTACGGTATTGCAGTTTCAGGAACACATGGCAAGACAACCACAACAAGTCTTATTGCATCTATTTATGCACAGGCAAAACTTGATCCTACCTTTGTTATCGGCGGTCTTTTAAATTCAGCTGGCACCAATGCACGTCTTGGTACAGGAAGATATCTCATTGCGGAGGCTGATGAATCTGATGCATCATTCTTGCATCTTCAGCCAATGATGACTGTTGTAACCAACATTGAAGCAGATCATCTTTCAACCTATGGCGGTGATTTTAACAATCTAGTAAAGACATTCGTAGAATTCTTGCACAACCTTCCATTCTATGGTGTTGCAGTAGTATGCATTGATGATCCAAATGTAAGAAAGATCATTCCTGATATTGGAAGAACAGTTGTTACCTATGGTGAGTCAGAGGATGCTGATTTTAGAGTGACAAACTTTAAAGAAAACGGTCCACAGTCTACATTCACCATTGTAAGAAAGACAGGACCTTCACTTGATATTACACTTCCTGTTCCTGGTATTCATATGGCTAAGAACGCAGCTGCAGCTGTAGCTGTTGCAATTGAAGAAGGTATCAGTGAGCAAGTGATTATTGATGCTCTCAAGGGATTCAAGGGTGTTGGCAGAAGATTCCAGAATTATGGTGATTTCATCAATAAATCAGGAAATCACCTTACTCTTGTTGATGACTATGGTCATCATCCAACAGAGGTTCTTGCAACAATCAAGGCTGCAAGACTTTCATATCCTGAAAAAGAGCTTGTTATGGTATTCCAGCCTCATCGTTATACAAGAACAAGAGATCTATATGAGGATTTTGTAAAGATCCTACAGGAAGTGGATAAACTGATTTTAGTTGAAGTATATCCTGCAGGTGAAGAGCCAATCAATGGTGCTGATGGCAGACATCTTTGCATGTCAATAAGACTTCAGGGCAAAATCGAACCTCATTTTGTTGAGACTGTAGATGAGGTTCCTGAACTTTTAGAGCGCATTGTTTCTGACGGATCACTTGTGATTACCCAGGGTGCAGGTAATGTGGTTCAGGTTGCAAGAAATCTGAGCAATATCTGGCAGAAAGCATAGTTATAAGGATTAAAAATGCAGCCAAAGAGGAAAAAAGCACTATATGTGATATTAGGAATTGTATTCTTAATATTCGTAAGCTTTTTACTCTTTAAAGGCGATCAGCTCATAGGCTCATTTTTGTACAATTCAAATGCTCTTCCTGTAAGGGCAGTGCATATTGATGGAGTGCTCACTCAGGTTACAAAAAAACAGATTGCAGATATTACAGGCAAAGTCTGTGGTGAAAGAAATATCGCAACTTGTCCTGTAAACGAGCTTAAAAACGAGATCCTAAAAGAGCCCTGGATTGCACAGGTGGCAGTAGCCAAACAGATGCCTGATACTATTAAGGTAGCTATTGTTGAGCATGTTCCTTTTGCAATCTGGAATGACAACGGACTGTATGATGCAAAAACAAAGAGCATCTTTTATCCAGACATGTCATCACTTCACAGAAATTTTGTGAAACTAGGCGCTTATTCAGATGATCTGTGTACAGAAGTCTATGAAACTGCTATAGCATTTGTAAGAAAATTAGATAATTCTCCATATCAGCTTGTTGAGCTAAGACTTGATAATGTCAGAAGTTATACAATTACTCTTGAAAATGGAGTCAAACTGATTATTGGTCGTGACAAAGCTCAGGGAGTAAAGCGCCTTGACCGATTTATTAGAGCATTTCCAAAAGCTGATGTGGATATAAATGATGTTGATTATATCGATTTAAGGTACGATGTGGGCTTTGCCATTGGCAGAAAATAATTATCAGGAAAGAGATAAAGATGTCATTATTTAGCAAGAAACAGAATCAGTATCCGGTTGTAGCTTCAAACTCCGGTAATCAAATTTTTGCTCTTGATATCGGATCAAGAACAATAAGACTTGTTTCAGGTATTGTCGACAATAATAACCTTACAATAACCGTAACCGGTTATCAGGAAATTCCAAGTCGTGGTGTAAAAAACGGTACTGTAGCTGATCCTCAGTTGCTTGCAAATACAATTGCCGATCTGATTTCTACTTTCCAACAGAAGTTCAATGTCGAGATTAAATCCATTGTTACTAATGTATGTGGCTGTTACATAAAATCAGGATCAGGTGAGGGTCAAACCACTGTTCAGAATAATCAGATAACAGCATTTGACAGAAATGCCGCAATCAAGGATGCACAGGATTCTGTAAGTAACATCAATCTAAATGAATACAGCATTGTTCATATCATTCCACAAGAGTATGAATCTGGAAGCAACAAGAATCTAATTAATCCTATTGGCCTTTATGCTAGAAAACTAGTTGCAAAGGTTCATTTTATTGCCTGCAACAAGATTTATCTTAAGAATGTCGATATGATTATTAGAAATGTGTCAAATACAATTGAGTCAACATCAATTGTGTTCGATGGTAATGCAGCTGCATCACTAGTACTAAGTGATTCTGATAAGGAATTAGGCTGCCTACTAATAGATATAGGTGCAAGTACAACAACCATTACCTTATTTGCAGAAAGAAATCAGAAACTATCTTTTGGCATCAGCGAGGGTGGTGACTTTATAACCAAGTATATAGCCTCATCACTCAGAATCGATATGCGTGAAGCTGAATATATCAAGATTAAATATGGACAGGCAAATCCAAAACGTCTTGATAGCATTGATGGCACATCAGATGATGTGTTGCATGAATTAAGAAGGAGCAATCCATCTTTACCTGTTGTAAGCAGAGCAGATCTCTCAAAACTTATATCTCAGGCTGTATATGAAATGTTCACTTCAATACTGCGTGAGCTTGAGAATAAGATTGACAACAGGGAAAAGAACAAGATTAAGTACAAGTTAGATGCAGGCGTTGTACTCGTAGGCGGTGGTTCACATCTTAAAGATATAGCAAATCTTGTAGAATGGGTTATTTTCAAGAATAATGAAAGCAACAAGTACAGCCAAGTAAAGATTTCTCCAAAGGCAAAACTAGGCTTGCCAATCGGTGTAAAGGCATACAATTCAGCTTTAGAGCGTCCAGAGGAATTAAATTATCCTAACAAGGCTGTAGCACTTGGAATAATCAGATCTCATGTAGCTGATAATCCAAATCAGTTCTCTAAAACTGATGGAATGGGATACAGTTCAGGTCCTGGTATCGGTTCTAAGATAAATGCAATGAAGAACTGGATAAAAAGAGAAGTATTCTAATAGAATTTTTGAAATTTAGAATATTACGTGAGCTAACACCAAAATTTATCTTCATTTAAGGACAGTTAAGGTAAATATTGGTATTATCAAGAAGAAATTAAGTTAAAGTGGGAAAAAAATGAGCGATTTTCGTATAGAACAGGTTGGAAATACTGACGAAACCAACACAATAAAGCAGAATCAGGATTGCGTGATCAGAGTATTAGGCATCGGTGGTGGTGGCTGTAATTCACTGCAGCATATGATTAATCAGACAATCAAAGGCGTTGAATTTATTGCTATTAATACTGATTCTCAGGCATTATCAAAGTCAACTTCACCATTAAAGGTTCAGATTGGTGTGAAGTTAACTAATGGTTTAGGTGCAGGCTGTGATCCAAACAAGGGTCGCAAGGCCGCAGAAGAAAGCCGTGAAGATATCAAGAAGTTAATTCAGGGTTCAGACATGGTTTTCATTACTGCAGGTATGGGTGGCGGTACTGGTACAGGTGCTACTCCTATCATTGCAGAAATTGCTAAGGAAACTGGTGCATTAACTGTTGCTGTTGTTACAAAACCATTCAAGTTTGAAGGAAAGCGCAAGATGGTTAATGCTGAATCTGGCATTACTGAGCTTTCAAAGCACGTTGATTCGCTGATTGTTATTGAAAACAACAATCTTTTAAAGAATTTAGGTGCAAATATTTCAATTATCAATGCATTCCAGGCTGCAAATGATATTCTTTTAAATGCTGTTCGTGGAATTACAGATTCTATTACAGATACTGGCTATATCAATCTTGATTTTGCTGATGTTGTAACTGTAATGCGTGGTCGTGGTCATGCAGTAATCGGCAATGGTATAGGTCAGGGTGCTAACTTCGTTCAGGATGCTGTTGATAGAGCAATTCATTCACCTCTTATCGAGCATGTTGATATTAAGTCAGCTGCAGGCTTACTTGCAAATATCAAGGTAAATCCAAACTTCCCAATTATGAAGTTCGAGGAGCTGTGTAATGCAGTTCAGGCGTATGCTGATGAAGAAGCAGATTGCAAGATTGGTCTGTACTTTGATGATACTCTAACAGAGGATCAGGCCTCTATTACAATTCTGATTACAGGTATCAGTGCAACAGATCCTAATGTTGCTGCTAAGAAGAAATTCGGTATTCCACCAACTGAAAGACAGTCTGTAAATCAGGGGGTACCTCCTCAGAATACAACTGATTTCTTTGGCTCAATCGGTGCTCAGACTCAGAATATGACCCGTACTGATTCTTCAGTGATTTCAAGTACAGTAAACGATAGTCCATTCAGACAGCAAAATTCATATGCTCAGTCATTTACAGCATCTGATAGCAATACCGCTTTTAGAAATACTGCTACTCAGACAAATGAGGTTGCTATTGATTCATTTGGTCGTCATGCTGCAAAAGAGCAGAATGATGACTTATGGGATCTGCCACCTATTTTAAGATCAAAGTCTGAATAACAAATCCTTTTACCGATTTAGATAGGGCTTGAAGCATTTGCTGTCAGGCCTTATTTTTTGCAGATGATAAAAAATTTCTTACGATAAACGATGATGGTCATATCACTTAATAAAAAGTAAAAAAGATATATTATTAAAGTTACCTAAACAAATATAAGGATTTTATTATGAGTGTTAAGTTTTATAAGTGTAATCACTGTGGCAATATTGTAGCCATGGTAAAGGATTCTGGAGTTAACGTTGTATGCTGCGGCGAAAAAATGCAGGAACTGATCCCAGGATCAGTTGATGCTGCATTTGAAAAACACGTTCCAGTTGTTGAAGTTAATGCAGATACCATAACTGTAAAGGTTGGTTCTGCACCTCATCCTATGACACCTGAGCATTATATCGAGTTCATTGCAATTGAAACTATGCAGGGTGTTCAGATAAAGTATCTTGATTCTGATTTTGAGGCAGCAGAATACAAGTTTGGTCTAGCAGATGGCGATCACGCGGTTTGTTCATATGCTTACTGCAATCTTCATGGTTTATGGTCTGCAAAGATCTAGAAAAAAAATTAGTTTTTGTTTGAAAGCGAAAATATAAAAGGAAGGACAATCAAGGCTCGGGAGTGAGTCTTGTCAAAAATTATAGCAGCTGTAGTTTTAAAAAAGACTGCAGCTGTGTAAACCTCATAGGATGTCATCAGATCCCACCTACCTTGCAAGCTAAACAATTAGCATCTGTAGCAGAGATCCTTTTGCTTTTGCAAGAGGAGAAGCCAATAGATAACCATGATTATTTATCTTAAAATGCAGGTTTTGAAAAATCATGCAGCTTTAGCAGTGCCAATTGATGAAGGCAGTGTCATCATAGTGCGGATCAGCTAAAACACTAAAGAAGGACTTTTAGTTGCCAGTGCTTTGAATGACAAAGCACACTCTTTAGGCTTTCATGAAATATGTATAGAACTTGCAAAAATATACTCAACAGGTCGCACTGTTTAATATGATATGAAAAAATCCTTTTCATATTATCAAAAAGCTTGTATTTTAGAGATCGGGTTTTGCTATAACCTGATGTTATTCATGCTCAAGGATGAGTATGAAGCCTATAAAAAGTGCAAGAAGAATTGAAGGCACAGAGCAAATATTGATATAGTTCAAAACACAATGATAAAGATATAGCCGCTAAAATGACCGAAAAAGGTCATAAGCTGCTAAAAAAGGCTGTAATACTGAAGATGCTCAAAGCTGTAAGACACTTGGTATTATTCATGAAAAGGGCGTCGGCGTAAATATCAACGCAATGATTGCTCAGGAGTATTATGAAAAAGCCTGTGCTTTAGGTGAGTACAGCACCTGTCAGAAGCCTGAGGTTGTAACTAAAAACAAATAGGATCCTGTCAAAATTTGCCAAAAAGGTTATTAAATGATGATGTAAATTCAAATTTCTTTGCAAAATCAATGACAACCTTAACAAAAAAAGCAAAACGATAGGGTAAAATTTTTTCTAAAATGTACAATAATAAGTAATTATTGTAATATGCAAAAAAGTCAAAACTTCACGGAGCATTTTATGAGTGACTTACGTATAGATAGCGAATCAATGACTGGTGTTGGTAGCATTACACCATCATCAACCTGTGTTATTCGCGTATTAGGCATCGGTGGTGGCGGTGGCAATACCATTCAGCACATGATCAACAATGATATGAAAGGTGTTGAGTTTATAGCTGTGAACACTGATACACAGGCTTTAGGTAAGTCAACATCTCCACTTAAGGTTCAGATTGGCGTTAAGTTAACAAACGGTCTTGGTGCAGGTTGTGATCCTAACAAGGGTCGTAAGGCAGCTGAAGAGAGCAGAGACGATATTAAGAAGCTTATTCAGGGCTCAGACATGGTATTCATCACCGCTGGTATGGGTGGTGGTACCGGTACTGGTGCAGCTCCGATAATTGCTGAGATTGCTAAAGAGACAGGTGCACTTACTGTTGCAGTTGTTACAAAGCCTTTTAATTTTGAAGGTAAGCGTCACATGGTTAATGCTGAATCAGGCATTACCGAGCTTTCAAAGCACGTAGACTCATTAATTGTTATCGACAACGATAAGTTATTGAAGAATTTAGGTGCCAACATTTCAATCATGACTGCATTCAAGGCAGCAAATGATGTTTTATTAAATGCAGTTAAGGGCATTACCGATGCAATTACAAATCCTGGTTTCATCAATTTAGACTTTGCTGACGTTGTAACCATCATGCGCGGTCGTGGTCATGCAATGATCGGTAACGGTGTAGGTCAGGGTCCTAACTTCGTTGAGGATGCCGTTGATAGAGCAATTCATTCTCCTCTTATCGAGCAGGTTGATATAAAATCAGCTGCAGGTCTGCTTGCTAATGTTAGAGTTAATCCTAACTTCCCAATCAGCAAGTGGGAGGATGTATGTAATGCAATTCAGTCCTATGCTGATGAAGAAGCTGATTGCAAGTTAGGTATGAGCTTCGATGAGACTATTGCCGAAGATCAGGTCTGTGTTACAATTCTTATCACAGGCATCAGTGCAACTGATACAAATCTTGTAGCAAATAAGGCAAGAGATAATCTGCAAAGACAAACTCCAATGGCACAGAGCAGTTTTTACAGAGGTTCTGATTTCTTAGACAAGGTTCGTGAGAGCAGTGCTCCAAGAACCAGTGCTCCTATGGAAAATCAGACAAGTCCATTCAGTGCTACATACAATCAGCCAAATACTACAGTTCCATCATTTAGTGCAACTGACAATACTCCAACAGAGGTATCAGTAAATTCATTTGGAAAGAGTAAGGTTGAAGATAGCGGAAATGATTTGTGGGGCGATGATGATATGCCACCAATTCTCCGCTCTAAGTCAGAATAATCAATAACGCCTGGTTTTATGCCAGGCTTTTTTATGGATATCAAATGACAAGAAGAGAAAAAGCTGAAGCAAATTTTATGCAAGGTTATAACTGCAGTCAGTCACTAGTACTAGCATTTGCAGATTTAACTGATATGAAAGAAGAGTCCCTATTAAAACTTTCATCTGGTTTTGGTGGTGGAATGGGCCGCTTAAGAGAGGTATGTGGTGCTGTAAGCGGAATGTTTATTATTGCATCTATACTTTTTGGCTACTCAGATCCTAAAGATAAGCAAAAAAAAGACGATTTATATATAAAGATACAGCAGTTAGGCTTAGAGCTTGAAAAGACTCGTGGATCAATTGTATGCAGAGAACTCTTGAATCTTGATGTGAAACATGAACCTCCAGTATCATCAGAGAGAACAGCTAATTTTTATGATGTACGTCCATGTATGAAAATAATTGGTGATGCCGCTGAAATTTTAGAGAACTTTTTAAAAAATAACGGTCTAATAAAATAGAAAGGTCTAAGTCTGCAATATATGAATTTTATTAAACTTAGATATAAAAACCGATAAATAAGCCATTTGCATTAAATTAGCAATGTAAAATATTTATAATATTTTTGTTAAAAATGCTTACTGGATCTCAAAAATGATGTACAATTGCACTAATTGAGTTCAGAGGACTAATCATGATCAGACAGCGTACCATTGCAAAACCGGTTTCAATGACAGGTATTGGCCTTCATTCAGGTGCTAAGGTGGAAGTTGAATTTCGTCCAGCTCCTGCAAATACAGGTCTTATCTATACAAGAACTGATCTTGAACCGAATGTAACAATGAAGTGTTCTGCAGACTGTGTAAGAGATACTCAGCTTTGTACTGCACTTGTTAACGAAAATGGTGTACGTATCTCTACAGTAGAACATTTGACTGCTGCTTTAAGTGCACTTGGTATTGATAATCTTTTCATTAATGTTAATGCCCCAGAAATGCCGGTTCTTGACGGTTCAGCACATCCTTTCATTTATCTGTTCACAACTACAGGTGTTACAGAGCTCCCTGCTCCAAAATCATTTATCAGAGTAAAGCGTAAGGTTAGAGTTGAAAACGAAGGCAAGTGGGCAGAGCTTAATCCATCAAATTCAGGTTTCGATGTTGATCTTCAGATTGATTTTGATCATCCAGCAATGGATAAGGATAAGCAGCATTTTGCAATGCCATTTACTGGTGAGAATTTTGTCCGTCAGGTATCAAGAGCAAGAACATTCTGCTTCATGAGAGATGTTGAGTTTATGCATGCTCACAATCTTGCATTAGGTGGCTCTCTTGAAAATGCAGTAGTTTTAGATGACCGTGGAGTACTTAATCCTGAAGGTCTTCGCTACGAAGATGAGTTTGTTAAGCACAAGCTTTTAGATGCGATTGGCGATCTGTATATGGCTGGCAGAAGCATCCTTGGCAGTTTCAAGGCTTATAAGACCGGTCATGATCTGAATAACCGTCTGCTAAGAGCCTTGCTATCAGATCCAGAAAACTACGAGTTAATCGAGTTCTCTGAGGAATATTCAGAACAGAAAGGCTCAATTGAGTTTGTTGATTCTAAAAAGTCAGTTGCAGCTTTCTAATAGGTTTTACCAGTGTTAACTATCAAATCAGGCTGGATAGAAGGTGTAAGACAGGTACCTGTCAGTCGTTTTAATAAAAGACCATCACCTCTTGAGATTAGCCTGATTGTAGTACACTGCATTTCTCTTCCGCCAAAGCAGTTTGGCGGTCCTTATGTTGATGATATCTTCACAGGTACTTTAGATCCGAATGCACATCCTTATTTTAAGGACGTGGCCACTCTAGAGGTAAGCACTCATCTGTTTATAAATCGTGCAGGAGACATAACTCAATATGTTTCTTTCCTTGATAGAGCATGGCATGCAGGTCGATCTTCTTACAATGGTCACAAAGAGTGCAATGATTACTCAATTGGTATAGAACTTGAGGGATGTGACGATTCAACATACACTAATATTCAATACGAACGTCTTAATGAAGTGATTTCACTTCTGAAGAATACATATCCGGAAATTGGAAACAATATTACCGGCCACAGCGATATCGCACCAGGCAGAAAGACCGATCCCGGTCCTTTCTTTGACTGGGCGCGAGTAAACAATAATAACTGAGGTGTACCTAGCTTATGGCTAACTATTTAAGTAAGTATTATGACATGGTGTCTGAGCGTCAGCGTTTAGGCGTTGAACCATTAGCACTAAATGCAGAATTCACAAAAGAGTTATGCGAGCTTCTGCTCAACCCACCAGTAGGTTCTGAACAGGAACTGTTAAATCTTATTTCAAACCGCGTAAATCCTGGTGTAGATGAGTCAAGTAAGGTTAAGGCTCAGTTCCTTTATGAAATTGCAAGCGGCAAGAAAGTTAGCGTTGTAATTTCAAAGCAGAAGGCTGTTGAGCTTCTTGGCAACATGAAAGGCGGTTTCAACGTTTCTTATCTGATTTCTCTTCTAGAGGATGCTTCTCTTGCAGAGGTCGCAAAGAAGGCTTTAGAGAATACACTTCTTATCTATAATGCTTTTGATGATGTAGCTGCACTTGCTAATAAGGGCAACACTACTGCAAAAGAACTTATTAAGTCATGGGCAGAGGCTACCTGGTTTACCTCAAAGAGTGAGTATCCAAAGACTGTAACCTTAACTGTATTCAAGGTTGCAGGCGAAACTAATACTGACGATTTCTCACCTGCTCCTGATGCATGGTCACGTCCTGATATTCCTTTACATGCACTTGCAATGTATAAGATCAGCCGTGATGATTTAAAGGCAGATGTTGAAGGCGTTAAAGGCCCTGTATCAACCATCGAGAATTTAAAGAGCAAGGGCTATCCTTTAATGTTCGTAGGTGACGTTGTTGGTACTGGTTCATCAAGAAAGAGTGCTGCAAATTCTCTAATCTGGCATATCGGTCATGATATTGATGGTGTACCAAACAAGAGAGCTGGTGGTGTTGTAGTAGGTGGCAAGATTGCTCCTATTTTCTATACCACTTTAGAGGATTCTGGTGCTCTTCCTATTGAAGCTGATGTAAGCAAGTTAAATTCAGGTGATGTTGTTGACCTGAACGTTTATGACGGCACTATCGTAAAGCATGGTACTAATGAAGTTCTTTCAACATTTGCTTTAAAGACCAATACCCTTTTAGATGAGGTTAGAGCAGGTGGCCGTATTCCTCTGATTATCGGTAAGGACTTAACTGATAAGGCTCGTAAGTACTTAGGTTTAGGTTCAAGCGAAGTATTTGCTAAGGCAGCTGAAGTTAAGGCTGAAGGTGGCTTTACAAGAGCTCAGAAGATTGTTGGTAAGGCATGTGGCTTAAAGGGTGTACGTCCAGGTCAGTACTGCCAGCCTGTTATTGCTACAGTAGGTTCACAGGATACAACAGGTCCTATGACTCGTGACGAGCTTATTGATTTAGCTTGTCTAAAGTTCTCAGCTCCTATGGTAATGCAGTCTTTCTGTCATACAGCGGCATATCCAAAGCCAGTTGATGTGAAGACTCATAATACTTTACCTGAGTTCATGCACAACAGAGGTGGTGTTGCTTTAAGACCAGGTGATGGTGTTATTCATTCATGGTTAAACAGAATGTGTCTGCCAGATACAGTAGGTACCGGTGGTGATTCTCACACCCGTATGCCTCTTGGTATTTCATTTGCTGCAGGTTCAGGTCTAGTAGCTTTCGCTGCTGCAACAGGTATTATGCCTCTTGATATGCCAGAGTCTGTACTAGTTCGTTTCACTGGCAAGAGAAAGCCTGGCATCACATTACGTGATTTAGTACATGCAATCCCATATTTTGCAATTCAGAAAGGCTTATTAACTGTTGAGAAAAAAGGCAAGAAGAATATCTTCTCAGGTAAGATCATTGAGATTGAAGGTCTTGAGGATTTATCTGTTGAGCATGCATTCGAGCTTGCTGATGCTTCTGCTGAGCGTTCTGCTGCAGCATGCGCAATCAAGTTGTCTCAGTCATCAGTTGAGAACTATTTAAAGTCAAATATTGCTTTACTTAAGAAGATGGCAAATGAAGAAGGCTATCAGACTAAAGAGGCTTTATTAAACAGAGCAGCTGCAATGCAATCATGGCTTGATAACCCAGAACTTATCGAAGCTGATCCTGACTGTTCTTATGCAGCTGTTCTTGAGATCAACTGCGAGGACATCAAAGAGCCTATTTTATGTGCTCCAAATGATCCTGATGATGCTCGTTTACTTTCAGAGGTTGCAAATACAAAGATTGATGAAGTGTTCATCGGTTCTTGCATGACCAATATCGGTCACTACAGAGCAGCTTCAGAAATCCTAAAGGATATGAAGGGCGAAGCAAAGGTTCGTCTATGGATGACTCCTCCTACAAGAATGGACAGACAGGAATTATCTGATGAAGGTCTGTTAAGTATTCTTGGCAAGGCTGGTACAAGAGTTGAAATTCCAGGATGTTCACTGTGTATGGGTAATCAGGCACGAGTAGCTGATAATGCGACTGTTGTTTCAACCTCTACAAGAAACTTCCCTAACCGTTTAGGTAATGGTGCAAACGTGTTCCTATCTAGTGCAGAGCTTGCTGCTGTTACATCAAAATTAGGTCATTTGCCAACAGTTGAAGAATACTTTGAAAATACCTCATGCCTTGATGGAAAAGAGGATAAAATCTACTCTTTACTGGATTTTTCAAAGTAATTAGATAACATTAAGTGTCTTTGTAAAGCAGAGTAATGATAATTTTACTCTGCTTTTTTATATTAAGTCACATAATGAAGCTGTATACTAGAGAAATACGGCAGATAGTAAAAACGTTTGCTATAATAGCAATATAATTTGAGAACAAAATTTTATAATTACTTATTTTTAGGAGTAACCCATGAAAGTTGCAGTTCTTGGTGCAGCAGGCGGTATTGGCCAGCCATTATCAATGATTTTAAAGAACAATTTACCAGCTGGCTCAAAGCTTAGCTTATATGATGTAGCACCATTTACACCTGGTGTAGCAACTGACCTTAGCCATATCCCTACAGACGTTGCTGTTGATGGCTATACAGGTGATGATTTAACCAAGGCACTTGAAGGCGCAAATGTAGTTGTAATTCCTGCTGGTGTTGCACGTAAGCCTGGTATGACTCGTGATGATCTGTTCAATATCAATGCTAGCATTATTGCAAACCTGGTTCGCAACTGTGCAAAGACCTGCCCTAAGGCATGCATCTGCATCATTACAAACCCAGTTAACTC
>NZ_JBGVMC010000385.1:0-1790 GCF_045124615.1 Succinivibrio sp. | reverse complement strand
CAACTTGCATTGCAATGTCAGATGAAATACCAAAGAATGAACAGGCAAGAGGAATCAGCATTAAAGAACCTCCTGCAATTCCTGATGTACCACAGGCACCAAGAATAGCTGCTACACACATTAAGAATGCAATTGCAAAATTAACATCCATATTAAGTGTATGAACAGTAGCCATTGTCATAATAACAATTGTTACTGCAGCACCAGCCATATTGATAGTACAGCCAAGAGGAATTGAAATAGAGTATGATTCTCTTGGAATATTCAGTTTTTCACATAAGGCTAGGTTTACAGGAATGTTTGCAGCTGATGATCTTGTAAAGAAAGCTGTAATACCTGAATTTGCAACTGCTGTGCATACTAGAGGATATGGATTCTTTTTAGTAACAGCAAATACAAGAATAGGATTTATTATAAATGCAACAATCAGCATTGTTGCAACAAGAACCATTACAACATGTACATAGCTTAATAGGTTTGAAAAACCGCCTTCCTGTGTGCAAGAAGCATATACAAGGCCTAAAACACCTAATGGTGCAAAACGGATCACAATTCTTACAACACCAGAGATAATTGAAGCAAAATCAGATAAAACTGATTTTGTATTGTCAGTAGCTCCTCTGAATAAAATTCCAAAAAGGATTCCCCAAAGTAAAATTGCAAGATAATTGCCGCTTATTAGAGCATTTACAGGATTATCAACTGCCTTTTTAATACATGCAGTTAAAACCTCTGATACGCCAAGTGGAGCTGTTGCAACCGCCTTATCAGCAAGATGCGGAAATGAACTTGGAAATAATGTTGCCATTACAAGAGCAGTAGCAGCTGACAGAATCATTGCAATGATATAAAGCATGAAGATTGGCTTTAACTTTGCGTTAGTTCCTGACTGATGCTTTGCAATTGATGCTGATACCAGAACAAATACAAGTAGTGGTGCAATTGCCTTAAGGCCTGATACGAACAGATCACCGAGCAGTGAAATGAATGCCTGTCCTTCTGGCACAAGCATGGCTAAAAGAATACCTAGGATCATGCCAATAATAATCTGCATGATAAAAGGTACTGCATTAAAGAATTTGTATACGGCACCTTTTGGATTTAAAGCGTGGATCATAAAAACTCCTTTTTTGTTTAATCTTTCGGATTATACAAAAAGTAGGAATAATTGTTGTTATCTTCTAAATGACACTATTACAATCTTCACAAAAAATTTCTCTTATGCTCTCTTTTAGACACTAATGAATAATGATATGCACAAATAGAGCATAACCTGTAATCTTTTCAAGCATATTTAAATTTTGAGAAAATATCTATGCTAAAACTTTAATCGAGTAGGTAAGAGGTGTTAATCTACCTGCTGATATTCAGTGATAGCTCTTACATGAGGATCTGCATTATAAACAGCGGCAATCCTTAAAAGCTCTTTTTGAGGAAGAATATTGCCATAATCTCGATTTTTAATCTGCTCAATTGCTTCATTAAGTTTAGTTTTTGCCAAAGGATCACTATCGGCATACTTAAGCTCAATGACAATTCTTCTGTTGAGTCTTTCAATAACCAGATCAGCTCTTCCTTTTGAAGAATGTACTTCAGCTGATACTTTAGCTCCTGCAGCTTTTAGATAAATACAGATATATCCTTGAACAGATGATTCAGAGTTTAAAGGAAATTTATCATATGAAACTGTATTTAATGCTGTATTGAACAAATCAATTATCTGTTTTGCATTACCTTCATCTAGTATGTTCTTGCCATCAACATTTACAGATGTTTCCTTCTTTAAAGCT
>NZ_JBGVMC010000384.1:0-3100 GCF_045124615.1 Succinivibrio sp. | reverse complement strand
ACGAATGGTGGCGCTTGTGCTGTTCCCTCAGGAAATTGATAATAGGCATACGGAAGTCCGATACTGCTAACCATAGATGCTATTTGTTTGTATGTCATTTTCAGCCTCCTAACTCCCTTTTGAGCCTTTGTTCAAACTCTTTTATAGCCCACTGCTCAACCTTATGAATGTGCGGCCTTGCTGATGCTTCACCAACTGTTCGACCACCATTTCTCAGGACATGACCATATTCAAGCAGATGCGCAAGATTGTAAGTGCCTTTTTTACCATAAATCACAGCACCTGTGCGCAATCTTCCTTTATCTAGCTTGTAAGTCCATCCTTTTGAGTATTGATGTTTTGATTTTCCCTCTCTCTTTGGTGATTCAGCCTTTAACTTATTAACGGAATCCTTTGCCACATCAGCAACAATCTTTTCCGTCACCTGAATGACCTCTTCACTATAATCTTCAAGGTACTTGTTTATTGCGCTTTCAATACCCTCTTTTAAATTGAATCGTGAACTGCTTACTACTGCCATAAATCAACCTCAAGTGTTTGTTCCACCTTTGCGCTCAACATATAGCTCTATAATGTCTGTACGTCTTAAATAAGTACGATACACGGCATATGTTTTGCCTTGGTACTCAACAATGGATTCTCCAGAGTAATCACCGAAAAACATTGTGAACTTGAACTCAGGATTCAAACCATTGCGACCACCCTCAAAGAACTCCGCTCTTGTTATGCTATCCACTTGGCACATAACCTGTTTAGATGTCTTTGTGGCAATCCAACGACCATAATCGTCTTGTGTCCGTGATTCACTTATTAGATTGATTACGTCTGATCTATCCATACTGTGTACCCTGTTGCCATTGAAAGCTGTGCCTTTTGCTCGTCATAACTTCTCTTTAGCCTGTCATAGTCATCAGGCTCACCAAAGTTGAGTTTGCAATATGTAGTTATCGCCCTGGAAACAATTGCATCTATCTCATCAGGAATAACGACACCAGCAATGCCAAGATCCATCTGAGCAGCATCAATCAGATCGTTGAGCTCTGAATCAAAAGCATCTGTTGTTATTCTGAGCGCAAGTTTTACTTTCTCAAGCATGATTTTAGTCCTCTTTTTTCTTCTTTGGCTTTTCAGCCTTGGTTTCAACGACAGCCTTTTTCTCTGCTACTTTCTCAGCAAAGCCAAGAGAGAGAAGCCTCTCAGCCTCCCTCTCGTCAACTTCTATCTCTGAGCCTTTTGCAAAGAAAATTCTGCTGTCTAAAAGCATTTTTATCTTCATAGGCTCACCTCTTTATCAAGCGCCTGTCTTTGTGATTACTGCAAATCTTCCGCAAGCGGTTACGCCATGGCCCATAGGAAGTCTGCCAACAACCTTGATGAGATCGCTCTCAGCAAGTGAAAGGTCATCAACCTTGATTGTAGGCTCATAGCCATTTGTGAAGTTTACACTCTCGCCCTGGAGATCACCAACGATTGCAATCTTGTTTACTGCTCCACTTGCAGGAGTTGCTGTTGCAACGTCAAGAGTGTTGTTGAACAGTACCTCAAGACCATCAAAAGGATCTACTGCATAACCAGCAGCCATTGCAAGGCCCTTGTAGTATGCGTATGACTGCTTGTTCATGATGACTACAGAATTCTGAGCCTCATCTGAAAGAGCAGCGATTGCATTAACAATGTCAGAAATACCTGTGCTCTCAACATGAGCAACAGATGCAGCTGTCTTTGTTGCTGTTGTAGGAGCTGATGTGATGTCAGCAACTACTGTATCAGCAGCGAGCTTAATGATTCTGTACTCGATCTCATCCATGATGTAATCAAGGAATGCCTGACCTCTGAGGTCAAATGCCTCATCAGAAATTGTGAGCCACTTCTTAAGTGTTTCAGGAACAAGTGAAACAATACCAAGATTGAGTGTCTCAGGATCTGGAGCAGCAGCGCCCTCTGCGTGAACAGCTGCTGGAGTAGCTGAAAGCTCAAAACCAACTTTAAGGATGCCCTTAACGTTTGATCTCTTTACTCTTGAAAGAATTGCATCATTCTCCCATGCTGTTCTGATTCTGTCCTCAACAGATGTAGGAACAGCAACACCAGATGTGGGATCGCTAGCGCCAACACCGAGCTCTGTGAGCACGGAACGAACTTCCTTGTCATCTCCTGTCTTGATATATTCTGCGTATGCGTTTACATACTGCTCTGAACTTCTTACCTCTTCGAATGTAAGTGCCATTTTTCTTTCCTCCTGTTTTTCGATTTCTTTTCCAGCACCCTCGGCAACTGCTGCCTGTGCCTTTTTCATTTTCTCAACGATTGCAGCCTTACGCTCTTCAAGAGCTGTGACTTCTGCGCTGAGAGTTTCAAGATCAGCATTTTCTGCTGTCATTTCTTCCTTGATTTCCATGGAGCGGTTTTCAACTCCCTCCATATCAAGGGCCTTGATCTCTTCAATAGTCATGATTTAACCCTCCATTAAACTATTTATTCTTGTTTCAAGAGCCTCAAGCTGTGCTTTTCTCTCTTCGGCTTTTCTCTGTCTTTCGCTCTCCAGCTTAGCCTTTGCACTCTCCAGTGCCTCAGCATCAGATCTTGCCTCAATTGACGTTGCTTCGTAAGCAGGTGATGTCACCGCACTCACTTCAAATACGCTTGAAATACTCTCTATATGTCGAGTAGGATAGTCGGAATCGAGATCAGTCCAACTTTCCTTATCAACCAAAAATGCAAAGGACATCCCTGAGATGTCTCCACGACTAACAGCAGAATATAGCTCTTTAGCTGTTGCGTTGTTCTCTGTGTCGAGCTTAGCTCTGATATTCAAGCCACCCTGCACCTTTTCCAACTGCATTGTGCTGTTAGCATTGTTATTTCTTGACCTTGCAAGTGGGATCATTGAGAAATTGTGATTGACCAGGAAACGCACATCCTTTAAGTCTGTGTTATCAAGCGCACCCTCATCAATAGTCTCTCTGAACATTCCACCGACATCATATGTGTCACCAAATACAATAGGCTGTCCTGTGATAAAATCACCATTAGCCTCATCATTGGCTGCTCTTACTTCACATTTGAAATCACGATAAAATTTGTCATTCATCTTTTCCAT
>NZ_JBGVMC010000383.1:0-3257 GCF_045124615.1 Succinivibrio sp. | reverse complement strand
GATAAACGCTTGTAGGTTGTATCAAGAGAATGGGTTGCTTTACCTAACTGTCTGTTAGAGTTTAAGCTTGAAACGTTTGTATTTACATAAATTGCCATTTTAAAACTCCCGCTCAATTTATGAGCAATTATCTTCTTGATTTAGTTATCGGCAATTAGTAATGATTTCTTTAATAAAAAATTTTTTTAAGAAAATTTGAGCCTATTTAATTGTTTTGTATAAAAAAAAGATCCCTGATACAAATCAGAGATCTTTCTTTTTCAGGAAATGTATTATTCATTCCACCACTTTGGCATTGCAAAGTTCTTGAATACAGGATCTGAATCTACACCTTTTTTAAACTCAGGATCTAAAACTGCATCTCTTAGGAATTTGCCAACTCCATTTACTCGGTGATTCTGAACTGCAATAACCAGTTTGATTGGCTCTGCAACAGATTCTTTACCGATAGCCTTTGCCAGATCAAGTTTTGCAGCATAAGCATAGTTGCCTGGTACAAATGCTACTGCAACTGAATCAAGAGAGCGTGGTAGCTGTGCTGCTTCCATTACAACGAAGTTTAACTGCTTTGGATTCTTCTCGATATCTGCTAAAGAGGCCTTCTGATCGTCTTTTTCTGCATTTAAAGTAATAAGCTTCAAATCACGGGCAACTCTTAAAGCTCTTGCAAGGTTAACAGGATCGTTTGGAATACCGACAAGTGAACCTTTTTCAATTGAATCTAAAGAGTTGAACTTATCTGAGAATACATAAATACCAAGTGTAGGAAAATTTACAACTGAAGATAAGTGTAGTCCCTGATTTTTCACGATACCTTCAAGATATAACTGATGCTGGAACAGATTTGCATCAATATCGCCTGATTCTAGTGAAGAGTCAGGTTGAACCCAGTCAGTGAATTCAACGAACTTTAGCTCATGACCTTTCTTTTTTACTATTGGGTTTAAATATGTATCCAGGATCTCTCTGTAAGGTCCAGGTACTACACCAACTTTAATAACCTTAGGTACACTTAGATCCTCTTTTGAAGTCGCGCTCTTGTCATCGCAAGCTGTAAGTGATGTTAAGGCAAGTGTTGATACGATTGCGGATAACAGTAATTTCTTAATATTCATAATGATTGTTTCCTTTTTTATTTGTTAGTTATTGTGTGTAATAAATCATATTAAAAACAATCAAAAAAAACTAATACTGTTTTTGGATACTTGGTTATAGCAAGTATTTATAACCAAATGGTATAAAATTGAAAAAGGCTTTGATTTAGTCAAAGCCTTTATAGGAAATTAGATTTTTTCTGATATCGAATCTAATTTGTTTTCGTCAAATTCAATAATGCCTTTTTGTTTTAGCATCTTTAAAAATCCAGCACATCCTAGTTTGATTTCTTCAAATGTTCTTGCAAAATCTCTTGTATACCATGGATCGTCAACATCCATTGGATTATCTGTAAAGTCGAGCAGTTTGCTAACTTTTGATTTGTCTATATCAGAGTGCAGATAATAAAGATTTCTAAGATTATTGTCATCCATAACAATAATATAGTCGTACTCACGACAGTCAGATTTTGTAATCTGTCTTGCTCTTTTATTTTTGTAGTCAATATTTAGTCTGTCTAGGATCTTTGCAATAGGAGGATAAACTGTATTTCCTATTTCCTCAGTGCTTGTAGCAGCAGATAGGATCTTAGAAAATGAATTTGTAAGATTCATTTTCTCTACAAAATACTGTAAAACAAACTGTGCCATTGGTGAGCGACAGATGTTTCCATGACATACAAAAAGAACATTTACCATATTACACACGCTTGAAGATAAGAGATGTATTGATACCGCCAAATGCAAAGTTATTTGACTGAATGAATTCTGTCTCAAGTTTTAAAGGCTCGTCCTTTATGTAATTTAAAGCACCACATTCAGGATCAACAGTCTTTAAATTGAGATTTGGTGCAAACCAGCCTTCATTCATCATATAAAGTCCACTGATAGCTTCAATTGCTCCACAGGCACCAAGAGTATGTCCAAAATAGCCTTTTAGTGTTGAAACATATGGAGAATCACCAAATACATTGAAAGTTGCATTAGTTTCTGCAACATCACCTCTTGAGGTTGCTGTACCGTGAGCAGAAATATATTTAATTAAAGATTTATCTATACCAGCATCCTTTACAGAGCTTTCAATACAGATCTGCATGGTTTGCATGTTTGGAGCAGTAATATGAGTTGCATCACAGTTGGTTGCAAAGCCTATAATTTCACCTAGAATATTTGCACCACGAGCTTTAGCATGCTCATATTCTTCAAGTATTACAGTACCTGCACCCTCACCAATGACAAGACCGTCACGATCCTTATCAAATGGAGATGGAGTAAGCTTAGGTGTATCATTTTTTGATGATGTTGCATACATTGTGTCAAATACACCTACATCTCCAACAGTAAGCTCTTCAGCACCACCGCATAGCATAATATCCTGCTGTCCGAATTTGATTGCCTCATATCCGTAACCTATTGCCATAGAGCCTGAGGTACATGCTGTACAGGTTGGAATAATTCTTCCTGTAATACCAAAGAAAAGAGCAATATTTACTGCAGTTGTATGAGGCATCAGCTTTACATAGGAGTTAGCTGTAAGATCACCTGTGCTCTTGTTTGTCAGAATTGATACGAAATCTAGTACAGCATCAGAACTTCCAAATGAAGAGCCATATGCAATACCACATCTTCCTGATTTTAATTGTGGATCGTCAATTAGTCCTGCCTGCATCAGAGCAAGTTCACTTGCTCTTGTTGACAAAACTGAAACACGGCTCATAGATCTTGTTTTCTTTCTTGTGTAGTGAGTTGGCACTACAAAGCTGTCGCATGGTGCTGCAAGACGGGAAACAAGACCATCTATATCATCCCATTCGTGCATATAACGAACTGCATTCTTGCAGTTAAGATAGCCTTTTTTGTTATCATCCCAGCTTTCACCAAAAGGTGTTACCATTCCAGTTCCTACAATAACAACTCTTCTGGTCATATAAGGCCTCCGTTAACTGATAAAACCTGTCTTGTAATATAATTTGCGCTATCAGACATAAGGAATGATACTGCTGCAGCCACGTCTTCTGGTTTACCCATTCTGTTTGCAGGAATGGATTTTATTATTTCTTTTTTAACTGTTTCATTAAGATCAGCCATATTAGTATCAATAAGGCCAGGAGCTACTGCATTTACTGTAATATTTCTTTTTGGAAGTTCGATGGCAAGAGATTT
>NZ_JBGVMC010000382.1:0-2620 GCF_045124615.1 Succinivibrio sp. | reverse complement strand
GTCGGTGTTCCATCCTCAAGCACAGGTGAATCAGTAAAACTGTATATTGTCAGAAAAGATAAAACTCTTACCAAAGAGCTTGTTCTTTTGCATCTGAAAAAATATCTGACAGGTTATAAGATCCCTAAGCATATTGAATTTGTTGAAAAGCTTCCAAAGTCTCCTGTTGGAAAGGTATTAAGAAGATATCTAAGACAGAATCGCTTTGATTCATAAAATGATATAATGCTCACAAAAAAATAAATATGAGCATTAGCATGGCAGATATTAACTACATACAGACTCAGGAAAATCTTCAGAACCTTTGCGATAAGATCCTATCTTTAGGTGAAGATGACTGTCTGTCTTTAGATACAGAATTTACTAGAGTTAAAACATTTTATCCTGAGCTTGATTTAATTCAGATCTGTATTAAAGAAGAAACCTACCTTATAGATCCTTTATCAGAGATAAAACTAGTAGATTTTGTTAATGCCATCAATTCAACAAAAGCAAGTATTTTGCTTTTTTCCTGTCGTGAAGATCTTGAAGTTCTGTCTAATCTTAGTTATTCACTGACTTTTAACAGGCAGTTGCCAAAGAGAATCATTGATATTCAGCTGTTATTAAGTTTTGCAAACCGTTCATATTCTCAGGGATTGCAAAGTGCACTTTCTGAATATTTAAATATAGAAATTAAAAAAGAGCATACAACATCAGACTGGCAGAAACGTCCTTTAAGCGAGGAGCAACTTATTTATGCTAAAGAGGATGTTATATATCTTGAAAGACTTTATAAGACTGTAATTTCTCTGTTTACCGTTTCTGACATAAGACTGACTTTCTTTAATCAGGAAATGGAAGAATATAAAAACAGAGCACTCATAGAAACTAAAGCTGAAGATAGCTATCTATCTGTCAGTGGCGCAGGATCATTAAACAAAAAGCAGTTGTATATTTTAAGTTATCTTTGTCATAGAAGAATGCTTCTTGCAATTGAGAATAATGAGGCTTTAAACAGAGTAATAACCACAAAGGCACTGTGCAATATCTGCAGATGTCGCTCTCATAATTTTTCATCTCTTGATAAATGCGGCATGAAATACGGTGCAATTAAAGCATATGGAAAAATAGTAATAGAGTGGTTTAATCAATCCATAAGTCAGATGAAAAAGAACAGCAATCTGGTTGATTCAATTGCTCTTGCTTACGATCATTTTGCTAATGATAAGGAATATACCTCAAAGATAAAAGCTTTAAAGCAGTTTTTATCAAAAAAATCCTTAGAGCTTTGTGTCTGTAAGGAATTACTTGTTAACAAACAGCTTGTAAATGATTTCTTTTATAAAAAGTACTACAAGCAGATCCCTATACTTCAAAGTTCCTGGTATAAGGATGCATTAGGTGAAATACCTGAGTTTTGATTTCTGTTTTTCCTACTCTAATGCTAATGCGTTGACATCGTCAAAGTGATTTCTTTTTGCCGTGAGCAGTGACTACCTCTTTAACTACGATAAAAGCCAATCAAGCACAGGTTATAACTACTTCATGTCAAGACGAGCCTATTTCTATTAACGGTCAGTACACAAAAGAAATTACAAAGTTGGTTCGTAGGTTCGGCTTTGATAATAAAGATCTAATCATTGATCAGAATGAAGTTTTGAGAGCATGTTTTTAGAATAAAAAAATCAGGGCATCAGCCCTGATTTTTAAGATTGTTTAATTCTATTTTAGAATGCAAAACCTAACTGTGGGTTCCAGAATGCTGCATAAATTACTGCAACAATCAGTAAAATTGCATATGATGCAATAGCAAAACCGCCTGAAGTCTTGAAGGTTTTTGCAGTTGTTATGATAGCCTTTTCATCATCGTCGTTTTCGTTAGTTGAAAGTGAAACGAATACGATAACAGCGATAGTCAGTACCAGGGTGTATAACATCTGATCCATGAATGGCATGTTGATTGGTAAGAACTTTAACAGTAAAGCAATTACGATAGATGATAGAACACCAACTACTGCACCAGTTGAGTTTGCCTTCTTGAAGAACAGACCACATACGAATACAGCCAAGATACCTGGTGATACAACACCTGTGTACTCCTGAATGTACTGGAATGCCTGACCCAGTGAGCTTAATAATGGAGCAATGAAGATTGCAATTACTAAAGCACAGACAGCGGTTAAACGACCAACAGTAACTAAAGTCAAGTCAGATGCATCCTTCTTTACGTACTCTTTGAAGATATCCATTGTGAAAATGGTAGCTGTAGAGTTAAGCATAGATGCTAATGATGAAACGATAGCTGCTGATAGAGCTGCGAATACTAAGCCCTTGATACCAACAGGTAATAACTGTGCAACCCAAGGATAAGCACGGTCAGTCTGAGTAGCTGTTGGAATATTGTTAGCAACTAAATCACCATACATACCCTTTAACTGCTCTAATAAAGCAGGGTTATGAACTGTGATGTAGTATGCTGCAATGCCAGGGATAACAACGATGATTGGGGTAATGCACTTTAAGAAAGCTGCAAAAGCAAGACCTTTCTGAGCCTCATCTACTGATTTTGCAGCAAATGTTCTCTGGATGATGTACTGGTTGAAACCCCAGTAGTAAAGGTTAGCAACCCACATACCAC
>NZ_JBGVMC010000381.1:0-8068 GCF_045124615.1 Succinivibrio sp. | reverse complement strand
GAGTTTCATCTAATTTATCTTAAAGCACAAATATTAGCTGATAAAACCATCGGTCTGCAGATCCCAAAGCTGTTTATATAGACCTTTCTTTTCAAGAAGTTCACTATGAGATCCTATCTGAACGACTCTTCCATGATCAATTACAACAATAAAGTCCATACTCTTTAGAGTTGAAAGTCTGTGAGCAACAGCAATAACAGTTCTGTCCTTCATTATTTTTTCAAGATTCTCCTGAATAATCTTTTCAGATTTAGAATCTAAAGCTGAGGTTGCCTCATCAAGTATGAGAATAGGAGCATTCTTTACCATTACTCTTGCTAAAGCTATTCGCTGTTTCTGCCCTCCCGAGAGTTTTACACCTCTATCGCCTACTAATGTGTCAAAGCCGTTTCCACCTCTGTAATCTGAAAGATTTTCAATAAATGATAATGAATCAGTATCTTTTGCAACCCTTAAAAGTTCACTTTCATCAAGATCTTCATCTGTACCATATTTGATATTCTGTCCAATGGTTCTGTGCATAAGGCTTGCATCCTGCGTAACCATAGAAAACAGATCACGCAAATCATCCTGTCTGATTTCTCGAATATCAGTTCCATCAATTGCAATTCTTCCTGATTTAACATCAAAGAATCTAAGTAAAAGATTTATTATTGTAGTTTTACCTGCACCTGATGGGCCTACAATACCAACTCTCTGACCTTTTTTAATCTTTAATGAAAAATTCTCAAGAATATTAGCCTTGTTTTCATATGCAAATGAAACATTTTCAAAAGAAATTGAATCGTTAAAGGTTAGAAGCTGTTTTGGAGCATTCGGATCAAGAACACTGATAGGTTTTACAACTGATGAAATGGCATCATATACCATTCCAAGATTCTCATAGATGGCACCAACCTCAAACATAATCCATCTGGACATATTTATAAGTCTTATTGCAATTGCTATAGCAATTGCAATTGCACCTGGTGTCACAAGTGTAAATGACCACAGATATAAAGACAGCATTACAAGAGCAATCAGCATTGTGTAATTCATAAGCTGAACACTTACATCAAACAATGTAAGAACTCTTAAGGCCTTATATTCGGACTGACGAAATTCATTCATTGCCTCTTTTGCGTATTGTTTTTCTCTTCCATGTCCACCAAAAAGCTTTACTGTACAAATATTTGTATAACTGTCAACAATACGACCAACCATTACAGATCTCTGATCGGATGACACTTTTGATGCTTTTCTCAAGCGTGGAATAAATACAAATATTGATGAAACATAAAGGATAAGCCAGATAACAATAGGAATGCATAATGAAAGATTTGCATTAGCAAG
Source organism: Succinivibrio sp. (assembly GCF_045124615.1). Lineage (NCBI taxonomy): Bacteria > Pseudomonadati > Pseudomonadota > Gammaproteobacteria > Aeromonadales > Succinivibrionaceae > Succinivibrio > Succinivibrio sp. Next base: position 6,736 of record NZ_JBGVMC010000381.1, on the reverse strand, counting down.
CATCACAAAAATCGTTGCAATATAAACAATCAGATGCACTACCACATCCATAAGTTTCATTACAGCAGTTCTTACAGCCATTGATGTCTGCATAACCTTGTTTGCAAGAGAGCCGGCAAACTGATCGTTGAAAAAAGACAGAGACTGATCAAGAAGATGTGTATGCAGCTGATATCTTACAATCATTGCATAATTACTCTGCAGTGTCTGATGAATCAAAAGAGAATGAAAAATAGATGCTAAAGGAAGAATTACGCCTGCAGTTAACAGCATGATAAGCAATGAGTTACCATGCTGACTTAAAAAATCATAAGGATAAGTTTGGGTTGTCCAGTCAACAATATAACCAAGACTTACAAAGAAAAGGGCCTCTCCTATTGCTATAAGCGAATTTAAAAAAGCTGCCAGAAAGAAAAAGCCATACAGGCCTTTAGAAAAAAACAGTAAAAAACCTGTAAGACTTTTTGGTAACTGTCTTGTTACCTTATAGTTAAAAGGAGAAATCAGATTTTCAAAAAATCTGAATAAATATAAAAGCATGGACTATTTTTCCATGGATGTCATTATGTCGTTAATACGGTTTGATGCAATATCAATATGTCTTGCAATACTTGCTACATGATTTGGAACCATGGTATCACCCTTTTTAGAGCCACCTGCAAAAACATATGTCGGATTAAAATCACGAATTGAAGTCAGACGCTCTAAAGCTGCTGTCACATTCTCGTTACCGCCACGTTCAACTACTGATGAATCAACTGCAATAAGGCCACGCAGCACGTTCTCAACAACAGAACAGATACCTTTTGCAAAATAGATCTGATTATCAGAATCAAAATGTCCGATATTCACATCATTTAAATTTCCAAGTGCATATTCAAGCATCTGATTGCAGTATTTTAAAATAGCATATACATCATCAGACTTTACATTATAGATACCTGCATTTTTTGCATTTGTATCTACAGACTGAGCCCATGAGAGCCAGTTTTTAATACCATCTCTGTATTTGCCTTCAGCATCGTAGATAAACCAAAATCCCCATACATCTGAAGAATATACAAAATATCTTGAGGTGGCATCAACAAGTCGAGAATCTAAAGTGTCGTTCTTGCCATAACGAGAAACTGTCTTTGCAATGATATCTGATGCAGGTCTTGTAGCATAGATAATACCCTTTTGATAATTTGTAGAATTATCAAGGATCTTTGGCACAAACAGAATATCATTAGGTAACCAGCCAAAAGTTGAACTTAGCTGCTGATCAAGTGCATGTGTTAGAGAATTTGCAATCACAATAGCTTTTTCCTGATCTGTGCTTGTCTGTTCAAGTACAGGAGGATCATAAGCTTTTGCACAGGTGGATGAAATTAAACCTACAACTGTTACATACAGTATATACAAAACTACAAATACAGAAAATATAACAAGACTTAAGACAAGCTTATTACCTTCTTTTGCTTTTTCCATTATGTTCAGTTTCATATTTTCACCATTTTTTTTCGTACGCTCATTTATTTTAGCTTTAATATCAAAGCTCTGCCACTACTTGATGAAATTTTTCAAAAAAAATTGGTGTCACTGCAACACAGATAAAAGATCTCTTCTTATGTTTTGGGAACTAAAAAAAAGAAAAAGCCCATGCCTTAACAAAGACATGAGCTCTTTTGCAGATTATATAAGGATTAGCGCTTTACTACAGCAGCAATAGCCTCAACAACCTTATCGATGTTGCTTGTATTGATACCAGCAACGCAGATACGACCAGATGCAACAGCATAAATACCAAAGTCCTTACGTAATGCCTCAACCTGATCCTTATCTAGACCTGAGAATGAGAACATACCGTTCTGCTCGTTGATAAAGTCAAAGTTACCAGCACCTGCTGCCTTTAACTTCTCTGATAATAATGAACGCATCTGCTGAATACGATCACGCATACCCTTTAATTCAGCTTCCCACTTAGCTCTTAAATCCTTGTCTGAAAGAATTGTGGTAACAACCTTTTCACCGTGAGCTGGAGGATTAGAAATAGCTGTACGAACTGCAATCTTAACCTGTGACAATACCTTATCTGCAGCTTCCTTTGATTCGCAAACTACAGTTAAAACACCAACACGCTCGTTATATAGACCGAAGTTCTTTGAGAATGATGAAGCAATCAGTAGTTCCTTGTTGTACTTAGCAATTGTACGAACACCAAAAGCGTCCTCTTCAATACCCTTACCAAAGCCCTGATAAGCAAAATCAATAAATGGAATTAACTTCTTCTCAGCTAAAAACTTAGCAATCTGCTCCCACTGCTCTTTAGTTGGGTCAATACCGGTTGGGTTGTGGCAGCATGCGTGAAGAAGAACTACATCACCTTCTTTTGCCTGAGAGAGAGTTTCTAACATTCTGTCAAATGCAAGATTGTGATTTACTCTGTCATAGTATGGATAACGCTCAAACTTCATACCTGCTGAAGTTGCGATCTGGTAGTGGTTTGCCCATGTTGGATCTGAAATCCAGATTGTGGTAGCGACATTCTGCTGATGTAAAAAGTCAGCGCCAATACGTAAAGCACCGGTACCACCAGGGCAGTGACATGAAATTGCTCTGCCAGATGAAACAAACTCTGAATCCTTACCAAAAATCAGCTCACGAGCTAAAGTACCGTATTCAGCAAGACCTGTAATAGGAAGATATGATTTGGTATCTTCCTTCTCTAACAAAATCTTTTCAGCATCTTTAACTGAGTCTAAAATTACAGTCTTGCCTTCGTTGTTCTGGTAAACACCTACACCTAGGTTAACTTTATTAGGATTTGGATCCTTCTTATAAGCATCTGTTAAACCTAAAATTGGATCTGCAGGAGCAGCTTCGATACGATCAAAAAACATGTTTTCACCTGTTAATTAAAAAATTTGTGACAATATACCACATTTTTTCAATAGTTAAAAATTTTATAATTTGCACCAAAATGGAAAATTATGCTGTTTTTATGCAGTTTTAAGTTTTGCATAATTCTTTTTGTAGTATTTAACAGCACGAGAAACCCATGCTTTTGATTTCCATCTTGCAAGCATGATAAGACCTCTTGAACATTCATCAGCACAAAAACCAATCCATACGCCCAATAGTCCCATCTGCATATAAATACCCAAAAAGCAGCCCACAGGAACAGATACGCCCCACATAGAAAGAATAGCCATATACATTGGAAAACGGGTATCACCAACAGCTCTAAGAGAGTTTATGATGATGATATTTAATATTCTGCCAACCTCCATTACAACTGACACGTAAAAGATAGGCTTTGCATATAATAAAACCTCAGGATCGTCTGTGAAGATTGAGAATACGGCTGCACCAAGCCATATTGGAATATTTACAGATAGTATTGAGGTTATGACAATACCGATTTTTACAGAATGCATAAGCTGTTTGTCAGCCATCTTTAGGTTCATTGAACCTACATAATGTGAAACAAGAATCTCTGTTCCCAGTGCAACTGAAATTGAGAACAGCATGATAATGCCGCACATCTGAAAATAGATACCCTGTGTTGCAAGTGCAATTGTTCCAAAGGTACCTACAACCGATGTCATGAAAAGAAACTGCAGCTGCCATGTTAGGTTTTCTCCAGCACCAGGAAGACCTATACTCATAAGCTGAGAGAGAATTTTCTTTTTAATTACAAAAACATATCTGTAGACAATCTTTACACCTGTTCTTTTTAGCATCAGGTAGTATAAAAATCCTATAGACAGGAATCTTGAGATTACAACACTCAAAGCTACACCATAAATTCCAAGCTTTGGAGCTCCAAAACTACCAAACAAGAACAGATAGTTTAAGAAAATAATAAGAATATTACCTGCAACATTGATATACATTGGATCTCTTGTTGCACCATGACCTCTTAATATTGCTGAGCAGCAAAGATTTATAGCCTCTGCAATAAAACATACTGACAGAATTGACAGATAGAGTTTTGATGAATCATAAATATCATCAGGTATATTCATGATGTCGCATATGATTGATGAGCCCAAACAGCCAAATGAAGCTAAGAGTAATCCTATAACGATATTTATGCCAAGAGACATATGAATTACTCGTCTTACAATGGATTTATTGCCGTTACCTAAGGCCTGAGCTGTTACAACGCATACACCAATATTAATGAAATTGAATATGACAAAGGCAAGCTGGAACATCTGTGAGCCAAGATTCAGTTCTGCTACAGCCTTTAGCGATAGCGAGCTGACCATGGCTGTATTTATCACCATAGAAAAAAAGTGCATGCTAAGGTCGATAAAAATAGGCCAGCTTAATGCAAAAAGTCCTTTTTGCATCATCTGTGACTCATGTGAATTGTATGCCATACAGATATCTCCAATTTCTGCAGAAATTATAAATGAATTATTTTCAATTGAATATCTGTAAATAAAAGAAAATTACTTTAAGAATCAGATAATTAAAAAGCCAAATCCTAATTTTTAAGATCTGGCTTGTGAAAGTTACACTATTGTAAACAAAAAAAATTATAGAATTTTCGCTAAAAACTCTTTTGTTCTTTCGTGTTTTGGATTTTCAAACAACTCTTTTGGAGAGGTATCTTCAAGAATTTTACCATGATCGACAAAAAGAACTCTTGATGCTACCTGCTTTGCAAATCCCATTTCATGAGTTACACACATCATGGTCATACCAGACTGGGCTAAATCCTTCATTACATCTAGTACTTCATTAACCATCTCAGGATCAAGAGCTGATGTAGGCTCATCAAACAGCATTACCTGTGGCTCCATAGCAAGTGCTCGTGCAATTGCAACACGCTGCTGCTGACCACCTGATAACTGATCAGGATATGAGTCTGCCTTAGATTCAAGACCAACTCTCTTTAAAAGCTCTAATGCCTTTGCATTAGCTTCCTCTTTTGACATCTTTCTAACATTTATAGGTGCAATTGTTATGTTCTCAAGAACAGTCATATGGGGGAAAAGATTGAAGTGCTGGAATACCATTCCAACTTCTGCTCTAATATGATTGATATTAGTTTTTCTTGTTATTGTCTCATTATTGATAGTAATTGATCCTGAAGTTGGAACCTCAAGATAATTTACACAACGCAAAAGTGTACTCTTTCCAGAGCCTGATGGACCTATTACAACAACAACTTCACTCTTTTTTATATGCAGATCTATTCCTCTGAGAATCTCATTAGATCCATAGCTTTTATGTAAATCTTTAATAACGATCATTATCTATGTCCTTTTGAGTTATATTTTTTCTCAAGATAAGAAACAAATCTACTGATTGTAAGAGTCATTACAAGATAAATTACTGCAACTGCAGCCCAGATCTCAAATGAACGATAGGTAGCAGCAATAATTAGCTGACCTTTTCTTGTTAACTCTTCAAAACCAATGACAGATACTAATGATGAATCCTTAAGCATGGCGATAAACTCATTTCCAAGCTGTGGGATTGTTCTTCTAAAAGCCTGAGGCACAACAATCATCTTCATTGTCTGAGGCCATGTAAGACCGAGTGATCTACCAGCTTCGAACTGACCTTTATCGATTGACTGTATACCAGATCTGAAGATTTCAGCTACGTATGCACCTGAATTTATAGAACAGGCGACTACTGCTGCTATATATGGCTCAATACGCATATTTATGATATTTGGCAGTGCAAAATAAATAATAAAAATCTGCACCAAAAGAGGCGTACCACGGATGATATCAACATAAACCTTAGCAGGTATTCTTAACAATCTGTAGCTTGACAACTCTGCCATGCCAACAAAAAGACCAATCAGAACACCAAAGGATACTGCAACAAGAGTAATCTCTAATGTTACGATAGCACCGTTTAAAAGGAGCCATAATGAATTCTTAACAAATTCAAAATCAAGCTCTGAAAAATACTCAATAATACTTGTCATGATAAAAAAAATCAAAGGCAGTTATTAGCTGCCTTATATGTAAAACGAAGAATAGAAATTATTCTTCAACCTTGAACCACTTTACATGGATCTCTTTAAATTTGCCATTTTCCTTAATTTTTGCAAGACCAGAATTAATCTTGTTTAAAAGATCCTGGTTCTTTTTGTTAACAACGATGCCGTAATCCTCACCATTGTATAATTCCTTGATTTCTACAAATGCATCTTCCTTCATCTGTTGCAGGAAATATAGATTTACAGGACGGTCGTTGATAACAGCTTCACATCCCTTTGCGTTTAATTCCATAAACTCTTCAGGAACTGTATTGTAGTTTCCAACCTTACCAGAAATCTTTGTAGCTACATTTGAACCTGTTGAGCCAATCTGAGCACACAGTCTTTTTGTAGCTAAATCATCTAAAGAAACATACTTCTCAACATCATCCTTACGGATTACTGCACTGATTCCTGACTTATAGTATGGATCGGAGAAAGCAACCTGCTTTGCTCTTTCTGGAGTAATTGTCATTGCTGCAATAGCACCGTCAATCTGTGATGTAAGTACAGATGGTACTAGAGAATCAAAAGGCAGATTAACAATTTCAACCTCAAAACCTTCAACCTCAGCGATAGCTTTAATAATATCAACGTCATAACCGATGATATTTGATTCTTTATCAGTAAATTCAAAAGGTGCAAAAGTTGCCTCTGTACCAAATCTTAACTTTTCAGCATTAGCTGATGATACAAAAGCACATGCTGCAAAAAGTGCAACTAATAATGATTTTTTCATAGTGT
>NZ_JBGVMC010000380.1:0-2793 GCF_045124615.1 Succinivibrio sp. | reverse complement strand
TTGGATGAGACAGTTCATATTCTGTCTTTTTTGGATTTGCAAAATCAAAAGATATATCAACATCAAGACCTGACTGATGTGATCCATGATTTGAACGAGGACCGAAAGAACCACCAACAGGTGATGACAGATCACCTACTAACAGAATAGGAAGCTTATTCTTCTTAGCCTTTACAGATAAATTCTTAATAAAAGAAAGTAATGATGGATGACCATAGTTTCTGTCCTTGCCCCACTTTTGAATCTGGTAGTACTCACCAGATTGCAATGGTTTAGCTCCTGCAATACATCCGTTTGCATATGAGCCAATTACCTCAGAACAAAAAGCTTTTAGAGAGCATATGACAAGAAAGCAAATAAGAATAATCTTTACAATTTTCATAGCTATGAGAAAGATAACAGCTTTTTAAGAAAACCAAGTCTTGCAGGAGGATTAATTTTAAAAAGAATTGAAATCTCCTGGAAACAGTACGTTTTTTCAACAGGCTCTAATGAACGCTGTCTTACAAGATTTACGCAATTTTGAAGAAAATTGTACAGATCGGCTAAGTATGGATATGCCTCTTTTTGAAGAATTTCAGATAAAAGCTTTCTTATATCCTTAAGATCGTCTGAATCGTTATATTTAGGAACGGATGCAATATCTGTAAATGAATATCCGGTAATAAACTCAAGCCAAACTTTAAGCTCAGAGCTTATCCAGATATCAGAAAAAACATTCTTTGCTTGCAGATAGAATGACTGAATATTATTAACAGCATAATCAGATGATACTTCTCTATCCTTTCCACGCCCCTTTACGTCAAAGCTTATAAACAGAAGCTGACCTGAATTCTGTCTTATATACCTTGCATCGCGTGCTTCCTTGAAGAAGTAGTATTTCTGAGCAGTTCTGTTCTTCTCATCAATCCTCTTCATTTTCTTAAAATCTAGAAATTCATAGCTCTTTTCAGATCTTGCTCTAAAAGACTGTCTGACAAGAGATGAGATAAGTTTCTTTTTCTGAGATGGATTTAAGAATATATCGAGATTATCAATGATGAAATATGAAAAATGCTCTTTATTTGCTGAATTTAGACATGAAAAATCACCATGAGCTAAAGCAATATTCTTAGCAACTTCAGTCTTATGCTGATAAAGTGCATAAAAACAAAGTACCCACAGCTGAATATCAAAATTCATCACTCTTGTGAAGATAAATGATGCCAGATCGTTTACACCTGTCAGATTAGAGGATGAGAACACAGTATTACGCTTGAATTCCCAGTCATTAGCGTACATTCCAAGCTCAAACCAGTTGATTCTGTCTGATAAGGTACCATCAAAAAGATCGTTTATCATTTCATCGGTGGTATTATCAAAAGAATCGCACTCAACATTAAACCACTGTTTTTTGGTATCAGGAAGTGGCCATATCAGACTCATCTGAAGATTGCCTAATGACAGATCCTTTCTTAGTTTAGGATTTTCTATGCAGTTGTTTAAAAACTCCCACAACGCTGCCATTTTATAAAGCTTTTTGAGCAAAGGAGTGTAATTGGTATTCTTTGCATTATCATCAAGAATACCAACGAAACGACACATCTGATCGAGTGTTGTGCACTCTAATGCCTTTTGTGAATTAGCTTGTTCAGAGCTGAATGTCTTTTCCCACATTCTTTTAATACTCTGAAATTCACCTGCTGAATTGACAATAGCATTAACAGGCTCTATTCCCTCATCAAAACAGACGATACATCTGTTTTTAAGGTAATCGCTAGATAACATATCCTCAAGTGAAGGAAGTTTATCATCTTTTTCGATTCGCTCTTTTGTAATACCTATTGCAGAATAAACATCTGGCCATCTGATTTTATTCAGAGTTACCTCTGGCTTTAGGTATGTATGAACATACACCTCAGGTCTGTTTTCCTTGCCAGGAGAGAAGCTTAATGCAGCATACTCGAGAGCGTACTCAGCCTCACCTTCATTTGATGAATATACATCAACAAAATATACAGTTGACTGAGAAGATGAAGACTGTAAAAGAGCCCTGGTTAACATTTACTCTCACCTACCTTGATTAAAGGCTAGAAGCAGGAGAGCTTGGTGCTAACAGATCGTCATCTTCAAGTAAAACTGCACCACCGTTATCAATTCCGCTCTGAGCCTCTGATGCTAAAGAGGAAGATGATGTTGATGAAACAGATGATGAAGATGATGAAGATGATGTAGTGTTACCAATTACAGGAACATCATCTGAGGAATTAGGAGTACCAGATGCATCCATGTAATCATAAATAGGACGAACAATCTTTACGCCTGAAACCTTACTTGCCTGGATATTTGCTCTTTTACCTTCTTCCTTTGTTACATAACCTAGAAGATAAACAACGCTATTTTCTGTATATACCTTGAAACGGCCAGAGCTTATATTCTTGGTAAATAACAATGCACTCTTAACCTTTGATGTCAGATATGCATCATGAGCAATTGTCTGTGAAGAAACAGGCATCCTGTTTTCAACATAGTTGAAAACTCTTTTTACATTCTTAATCTGCTTGATATAACCGATAGCCCAGTTTAAATATTCGCTATCAGTAGTCTGACCAACTAACAGAACATTTCCGTTAACAGAAACAGCATCAACACGGAAAACTTTAGGATCTGATCTCATTCTATCGTTAGAAAGATAGCTTGAAGCCTCATTCTCAATCTTCTGATCATCAACCTGCACATCAACAGTTCTGCTATCAGAACCTACAACTGCACCAACACCAGCTGCTGTACCGCCTACAAGCATCGTTACACAGC
>NZ_JBGVMC010000379.1:0-9456 GCF_045124615.1 Succinivibrio sp. | reverse complement strand
ATATATGCCACAAAACTGTTTCATATTTTCTCAGGAAGAGATACTGTTGAATTTGGTTTGAGTACAGCAGAAAAAGAGTACAAATCAAAGCTAAGACGACTGCCAAGAAATAAATTCTAAAATAGAGCAAAAGCTGATATTTTTCTGATCGAATTTACATATTGATGCTTTTTTTTATCTTTTTTTAGCAACTTAATTGATTTTTTGCTATATTGTTATGTGAGTTTGCAGAGACAAGAAATGCTCGCAGAAGTATGTAGACTCTTTTAGATCTCTGCATTGATAATAATTATAATTTTTTAAGGTTTTAATATGGCTAAAGTTCAGTCTTTACAGGATCCATTCTTAAACGCACTACGTAAGGAACATATTGTAGTATCTATTTATCTTGTTAATGGTATTAAGCTACAAGGACAGGTAGAATCATTTGATCAGTTCGTGATTTTATTAAAGAATCAGGTAAGTCAGATGGTTTACAAGCATGCTATCTCAACAATAGTTCCAGCACGTGCTGTAAACATTCCACTAGCAGACGTTAAGGACGATTCTGAGGAAGCTACAGATTCAGAATAATTTTCAAAAGTAGATAATGTCAAAGTCGGAGTTTGAGACACTCGGATCAACTCTACTTGTGCACGTTGAGTTACCTCAGCTTCAATCACAAGAAGATTTAAAAGAGCTAGAGCTTCTTGCAGATACTGCAGGAGGCAGTGTAGTTCATACTGTCGTTTGTAAGCGAGAAAGCCCAGATCCAAGTACATTTGTTGGATCTGGTAAGGTTCTTGAAATCGCTGATGCTGTTAAGCTTTATGATGTTCAGACAGTAATATTCAACAACAAACTCACTCCTGCTCAGGAGCGAAACCTCGAAAAAGCCTTCTCTGTTAGAGTTATGGATAGAGTAGCTCTTATCCTGACTATTTTCGCTCAAAGAGCAAGAACATACGAGGGTAAACTTCAGGTTGAATTAGCTCAGTTGCAGTATGAACAGGCAAGACTTGTTCGTGGCTGGACCCACCTTGAAAGACAGAAAGGTGGTTTTGGTTTAAGAGGCGGTCCTGGTGAAACACAGATTGAGCTTGACAGACGAGCACTTAGAGAAAGAATTTCGGCAATCAAGCAGGATCTTGAAATTGTAGCTTCAAGACGTGAGCAGAACCGATCACTTAGAAAGAAAAACTCCATAAATGTGGTTTCATTTGTAGGCTATACAAACGCCGGCAAATCGACTCTTTTCAACAGGCTTACAAATTCTGATGTATATGCTGCAAATCAGTTGTTTGCAACATTGGATCCTACCTTAAGAACAGTAGAAATCCCTGTAATTGGAAAAGCCGTATTTGCAGATACTGTAGGTTTTATAAGACACCTTCCGCATGATCTTATTGCTGCATTTAAAGGTACTCTAGAAGAAACAGCTCAGGCAGATCTTCTTTTGCATGTTGTAGATTCTTCAGATGAACACAAGGATTTGAACATAGAGGCTGTAAATTCTGTTTTAAAGCAGGTTGGAGCTCAGGATGTAAAAACCTTAATTGTTTATAATAAGGCCGATCTTGTAGAAGACAGTTTTGATGAAATTATAAGAGATGAACAGGGCAAACCTGTAAGAGTATATGTAAGTGCAAAGAATGGTTTTGGTATAGATAATCTTATAAAAGCCACTGCAGAGTTACTCTCTGATGATTTATGCGAATTTACTGTTAAAATAGGTAACAGACACGGAAAATTAAGAAGCATGCTTTACAGCATGAAAGCCGTAGATTCTGAAAGCTATGATGAATCAGGAAATGCTATACTTGCATTGAAAATTAAAACAGTAGATGCAGCAATTATAGATAGCAAAACAAATGGTGCTTTAAGTGAGTGTGCACTTGTGCAGAAGCTTCCATGGATTAAAGATGACGAATTTGATTTTGATAGTGTGAGCTGAGAATATGGAAAACAATAAAGATTTAATGGGCTGGAATGCACCAGGATCAGATAACAATGATAAGGGCAGTAATAATGGACCTGAAAAGGATCCTTGGGGTAGAACTTCAAAAAATAACACCCAGTCAGATCCTATAGCCGCTCTTTTAAAGGCTTTAAAGGACTTATTTGGAGCAAACGGATCATCATCTGGTCGTTCAAACAAGAATTCTAAGAAAAATTCTCAGTACGGTCTTATCCCACTAATTACAATTGTTGCTTTAGGTTTCTACATTTTTTCTGGTTTTTACACTGTTAGGGAAGCAGAAAAGGGTGTAGTTTTACGTTTTGGTAAGATTTACGACGTAGTAGATTCAGGTCTTCGCTGGAAGTTTTCTGGAATTGATACAGTAAATGTAATCGATATTGAGCAGGTAAGAGCAATTCAGTCTTCTGGTACCATGCTAACAGAGGATGAGAACGTTGTTATTGTTGAGATGGACGTTCAGTACAGAATTGCAGATCCAGTTAAATATCTGTACTCAGTTGTAAATCCTGACAACACTCTTCTTGAGGCAACAGACAGTGCTCTTCGTTATGTTGTAGGTCATACCATGATGGATGATATTCTTACATCTGGTCGTGAAATGGTAAGACAGAATACAAGAGAATTATTAACATCAATTATCGAGCCTTATAATACAGGTCTTGCAATTGTGGATGTGAACTTCCTGCCAGCAAGAGCTCCTGATCAGGTTAAAGAAGCTTTTGACGATGCAATTGCAGCTCAGGAAGATGAGCAGCGTTTCAAGCGTGAGGCTGAGGCTTATGCAAATGAGGTATTACCAAAGGCAGAAGGTAGGGTACAGCGTATCAGACAGGAAGCTGAAGGTTATCGCTCTCAGGTTGTCTTAAAGGCTGAAGGTGAGGTTGCAAGATTTACAAAGGTTCTGCCAGAGTATAATGCAGCTCCTGAAATTACAAGAACAAGAATCTATCTTGAGACTATGCAGGAGGTTCTGTCTAAGTCTAACAAGATTGTTCTTGATGTACAGAAAGGATCATCACCTGTTTTATATCTGCCAATGCCACAGCAGAGTAACAGCACTGCACCACAGGTTCAATCAGAGCCTGAAAAGAGTGTCTCATCTACTGTAAGTGAGCAGTCACAGAGCGATTCATATCCTCCACTATCAAGCGCTAACAAGTCAAATAATTCATACTCAAGAGGTCGCAGATAATATGAAAAACAATACTTTAAACCTCTTATTAATTTTTGTTTTTGTCTTAGGTTTTCTTGGATTCAACAGTCTTTATGTCGTAACTGAGGGCAATAAGGGCATAGTAACAAGATTTGGTAAGGTTGTAAGAGATTCAGAAGCTCATCTGAATATTGTCAACCCAGGCCTTCATTTTAAAATGCCATTTGTTGATAGAGTAAAATCTCTTGATGTAAGAATTCAGACAATAAGCTCATCTGCTGACAGATTTGTTACATCAGAAAAAAAGGACGTAATCATTGATTCATATGTAAAGTGGCAGATTTCTGATCCTGCAACTTACTATCTGACAACAGCAGGTGGTAACAAGACTCAGGCAGAAGAGCTGTTAAGACGTCGTATCAACAACTCCTTACGTTCACAGATTGGTAGACTTACCATTCATGAAATTGTATCTGGCAGAAACAATAATAACGATGAGTCTTCTGTTGAAGATAATGATTTTGATTCTGTTGAAGTAGCTGTTGCAAGTCAGTCAAAGCGTGATGAGGTTATGCAGAATGCTCTAAAGGATATCGGTGCATCTGCAAAGAGCCTTGGTATCAAGATTGTCGATGTTAGAATCAAGCAGATTAATCTTCCACCAGAGGTTTCAAACTCAATTTATCAGCGTATGAGAGCAGAGCGTGATGCAGTTGCAAAGCTCCACCGTTCTCAGGGACGTAAGGAAGCTGAAGCTATTAAAGCTCATGCAGATAGAGAAGTTGTTGTGAAGATTGCAGAAGCAGAAAGACAGGCAAGAACTCTTCGCGGTGAAGGTGATGCAGAAGCTACTAGAATCTATGCAACAGCATATAAGCAGAATCCAAAGCTGTTTGAATTTTTACGTTCAATGGATGCATACAAAAACGCTATGACATCAGGTAAAGATACACTCGTTCTAGATCCGAACAGTGAATTTTTCAAATACTTTAATGACATAAATGGTGCATTAAAATAAGAAAAGAGTATAATCTCACATTTGGAATTTTGTAAATAACGAAAATTTTCTACGAGGAAACAGCAATGCCTAATAATGTAATTGTGCTAGGCACACAATGGGGCGACGAAGGTAAAGGCAAAGTCGCTGATTTATTAACCACAAAGGCAAATATCGTCGTTCGTTCACAGGGCGGTAACAATGCTGGTCATACTCTAGTTGTAGGCGACAAGAAGGTTGTTGTTCGTCTAGTTCCATCAGGAATTTTACACAAAGAGTGCTTATGTCTAATTGGCTCTGGCGTTGTTGTAAACCCAGGTGCACTTTTTGAAGAAATTGAAGAGTTAAACCGTGCCGGTGTTGAATCTGTTGAAAGCAGAATCAAGATTTCAGGTGCAGCTTCACTTCTTCTTCCAATTCATCCTGCAATTGACAAGGGTGCTGAGAAGTTACGTGGTAAGAATGCTATTGGTACAACAGGAAGAGGTATCGGTCCTTGTTATGAGGATAAGGTAGCTCGTCGTGGTGTACGCGTAAGTGATCTATATGATATGGAAAACTTCAAGGTGAAGTTAAAGGCTTTACTTGATTACCGTAACTTCATGTTAAAGAACTTCTACAATGAGCCTGAGGTTTCATACGAGAGCGTATTAAGCTACATTGAGTCATTACGCGAGCGTATTTTAAATATGGTAGCTGACGTATCAGAGATCATTGCAGAAGGCCGTCGTAACAAGCAGAAGATCCTGTTTGAAGGTGCTCAGGGTACATTCCTTGATATCGATTATGGTACATATCCATATGTAACCTCTTCAAATACTGTTGCAGGTGGCTGCGTAACCGGCTCCGGTGCAGGTCCTCTTGATATCGATTATGTTCTTGGTATTGCTAAGGTTTATACAACACGTGTAGGTGGCGGTCCATACCCAACAGAGTTAAACGACGAAGTTGGCGAGGGTATCAGAAAGCGTGGTGCAGAATTTGGTGCTGTTACAGGCAGACCACGTCGTACAGGCTGGTATGATGCTGTTGCAATGAGAAGAGCAGTAACCATCAACTCATTAACTGGCTTAGCTTTAATGAAGATGGACGTTTTAGATGGTATGGATGAGGTTAAGATCTGTACTGCTTATAAGATGCCAGACGGCTCAATAAGACAGTTACCACCTTTATCAGCTCATGAGTATGAGGGAATCACTCCTGTTTATGAGTCAATGCCAGGCTGGAAGGAATCAACCTTTGGTGTAACCAAGTGGGAAGATTTACCAGTAAACGCAAGGAACTACATCAGAAGACTTGAAGAGTTATCTGGTGCTAAGGTTGCAATTCTATCAACAGGTCCAGAGCGCGACCAGACTATCTATTTAGATGATCCTTTTGCTGATTAGTAGTTAGCAGATTATCAAAAAAAATGGGGGACTTTAAAAGTCCCCATTTTTTTTGAAAGATTTGTGAAAGAAAGTTTTTTTCTTTGTCAGATCGTAGTTTTCTTTATTTGTCTCTGTTTGCAGCTTTATCTGCAAGAGAGAAAAGCTGATCTTTATATTCAGACTCATCTAAAAAGCCGATAGCTTTTTTAGCATTCTTTGCTGCATTAAGTGCAAACTGATGTGACTTTTCAAGTGAACCTGTTTTAACTATATAATCTAGAACCTTATTAAAGTTTCCATCTTTTATAGCATTTTCAAGATCCGATCTGTCTGAATTATCTACAGCTTGTAGTGCATAAATAAGAGGAAGAGTAATTCTTCCGTCAATCAGATCTTCACCAACGCTCTTTCCAAGAATTTCATTATCTGATGAATAATCAAGAATATCATCGGCAACCTGGAAGGCAATTCCAAGCTGCTTTCCGTATTCTTTAAAGGCATTAACTGTATTCTCATCGCACTCAAGGATAATAGCAGATCCTGATGTTGCAAGTTCAAAAAGAGCGCCAGTCTTAGAGTAGATAGTCTGAAGATAGTCATCAATAGAAATGTTAAGCTTGTTTTGATTCTTAAGCTGAGCTAACTCACCGCTTACTAAGGTTGCAAGTGTGTTGTTAATTTCTGTGAAAATTTCAGGCTTTTTGATATTGTTCAGGCACAAGAAGCATTTAGTAAACAGATAATCGCCAGCTAAAACAGCTGCATGGTTTCCATCTGTCTCATTGAGGGTTTTTACTCCTCGTCTTATAGTTGCCTTATCAATGACGTCATCATGAACAAGAGATGCTGTATGCAAAAGCTCGCATGCTGCTGCAAAATATTCAACAAGTTCATTTTGCTCTTGTTTTTGATTTAGTGCATAAAAACTTGCAAGAGCCAGTTTTGGACGTATTCTCTTTCCTCCTGCTTTAACAACAGAAAGACACATGGAATTAACATGCTCTTCCATGTCGCTGCCGGTTAGAAGATTTGAGAGGATTTCTTCTACTTTATCAAGCGATGTTTTAATAATTTCTTTTTGACTAATCATTTGATATATCCATGAAATACTTCCTAATTGTATCATTTATGAGTGAAGGATAAAAATATTTATCTTGAAATTCTCTTTAATGTAATTTAAAATTACACAGCTTTTTTAGGGTCAGTGCGACACTATAAAGCTCGTTAAGAAAAAAGCATAGTGGAAATAAAGGGTGTAAGTCTTTTGTAAAGACTTGCTTTATTGTATTTATTTCTGTAAAATTATGACCCATTATTGCCCCAAAGGGCTCAGTATTTAATGTATTGCAGAATAATTCTGTTCTGCATGTACTCGGAGTAAAAGCATGTACGCAGTTATTTTTTGCGGCGGCAAGCAGCACAAGGTATCAGAAGGCGACGTATTAAGCGTTGAGCTTCTAGATGCTGAAGCTGGCAGCGATATTGAACTTGATAAGGTTCTTTTAGTTTCTGATGGTACTAACGTTAAGGTTGGTGCTCCATACTTAGCAGGTGCAAAGGTTACCGCTAAGGTATTAGGTGCACACGGTGGCGAGAAGGTTAAGATTGTTAAATTCCGTCGTCGTAAGCATCACCAGAAGGTTACTGGTCACCGTCAGTGGTTTACCGATTTACAGATTACTGGTATTAATCAGTAATTGAAGGAGTAGGAATAAATGGCACAT
Source organism: Succinivibrio sp. (assembly GCF_045124615.1). Taxonomy (NCBI): domain Bacteria; kingdom Pseudomonadati; phylum Pseudomonadota; class Gammaproteobacteria; order Aeromonadales; family Succinivibrionaceae; genus Succinivibrio; species Succinivibrio sp. The sequence goes on along the minus strand of NZ_JBGVMC010000379.1, from coordinate 2,252 downwards.
AAAAAAGCTGGTGGTTCCGTTCGTAACGGACGCGACTCCAATGCTCAGCGCTTAGGCGTTAAAGCTTATGCTGGTGAATTTGTTACTGCTGGCAGCATCATTGTTCGTCAGCGTGGCACTCATTTCCACGCAGGTGCTAACGTTGGTTTAGGTAAAGATGATTCTTTATTCGCTAAGTCAAACGGTAAGGTTACCTTCGTAACTCGTGGTCCTAAGGGCCGCAAGTTTGTTGAGATCGTTGAGACTCAGCAGTAATTCTTTACTAAGGATTACAAATACAGGGCTCGCTGATGCGAGCCCTTTTGGTATGTAGGTTTGTATTAATGGCTGTTTAGCCATCTCATTGGAGGATATACAAGGTGAAATTCGTTGATGAAGCCGTAGTACGTGTTGAAGCCGGTGATGGCGGTAATGGCATAGTAAGTTTCAGACGTGAAAAATACGTCCCTCGTGGCGGCCCTGATGGTGGTGACGGTGGTGACGGTGGTAACGTCTATATGAAAGCTGATACAAACCTGAATACCCTGGTTGATTATCGCTTTACAAAATTCTATAAGGCAGATCGTGGTCAGAACGGCGGTACTGCAGACTGTACAGGTGCACGTGGTGAAGACAAGATCCTTCTTGTTCCTGTAGGTACTAGAGTAACTGACGTTGCAACAGGTGAAATCATCGGTGACCTAAGAAAGGAAGGCGATGTTTTATGTGTTGCAAGAGGCGGTAGACATGGTTATGGTAATACCCACTTCAAGAGTGCTACCAACCAGGCTCCACGTCAGAAGACAAACGGAACTCCAGGTGAGCGTCGTCAGTTAAAGCTTGAGATGCTGCTTGTATCAGATGTTGGTCTTGTAGGTCTTCCAAATGCAGGTAAGTCAACCTTTGTAAGAGCAGTTTCAGCTGCAAAGCCAAAAGTTGCAGATTATCCATTTACCACTCTTGTTCCATCCTTAGGTGTGGTTAAGACATCACAGGGTCGTTCTTTTGTTATTGAGGATATTCCAGGTCTTATCGAAGGCGCATCAGAAGGTGCAGGTTTAGGACACAGATTCTTAAAGCATCTTGAAAGATGCCGTGTCTTAGTTCATCTAGTTGATGTTCATCCTGTAGATGAGAGTGATCCTGTAAATAACGCTCTTGTGATTGAAAATGAAATCAAAGAATATGCTCATGAGCTTTATAACAAACCAAGATGGCTTGTTGCAAATAAGGTTGATCTTGGCTCAGTAGAGGAAGCTGAGCAGACTTTACAGAGAATTTCAGATGCTCTTGAGGTAAAACCTGAAAGAACATTTATTATTTCTGGCTTAAATAAGACTGGTGTAAGCGAGCTTATTTATGCTCTTCAGGATCTGGTTGATGAGGTTAAGGCTAAGGAGCTTACAGAGCAGAAAGCTCCTAAGGCTGAAGAGTTCGTCTGGACCGAGGGTGAAAAGAAGTATGAGGCCGAGCAGTTCTTCGATGATGAAGACGATGAGGAAGGTCCAGAGTTTATTTATAGAGCTTAAGGATAGATATGGCCGACTTACAGATAATTGTAGCTTTAGCTAAGAACAATATGATAGGTGTTAATGGTGATATGCCATGGCACCTGCCAGATGATCTAAAGCATTTTAAAAAGGTTACTGCAACTTATCCTATCGTTATGGGCAGAAGAACCTTTGAATCAATTGGTCGAGTTCTTCCAAACAGAAGAAATATAATGGTAAGTAAAACCTTTGATAAGAAGATTGAAGGTCTTGAAGTTGTAGGCTCCTTAAAAGAGGCTATGGATCTTGTAGGTGATAGCGTTCTTATGGTTATCGGCGGTGCAAGAATGTATGAGGAGGCTCTACCTTTTGCATCTACTCTTCATCTTACAAGAATTCACAAGTCATTTGACGGAGATACAAAGTTCCCGGATTTTGACGAATCTGACTTTGTTCTTTCAGATACTCAGTTAAAACATTCAGATGAATGCGATTTTGACTATGAGTATCAGACATGGCATCGCAAATAGTATTAAGCTGGATAGCTTTTTCTTAAGTTATCCAGATTTACCTTAGATTTCACACTGATTTTACTGTTTGTCTCAAGGCAGTATGCAGTAAGTCTGTCTCCCCAGATACAGCCTGTATCAAGTGCAATAATATTTTCTCTGTCGCAGAGTGCCTTAAGTGCAGCCCAGTGTCCAAAACAAAGTGTATAAGGCTCTTTCTTATACAAAAAAGGTTTTCCAAAGTTAAACCATGGATATATATCATCCTTCATTG
>NZ_JBGVMC010000378.1:0-4115 GCF_045124615.1 Succinivibrio sp. | reverse complement strand
TACTTGGTTGGAGGTAATGATAAGAATGCTGCACCGAAGCATGATGAGAAGGTTGGAGTAGGCTCGGTAATACCACGCTCTGTACCAGCTAACTTAGCTGTGAAGCCTGATAAGAAGTAGTACTGAGTCTGACCCTTATCTAAGATTGATACTGGAGGTAAAACACCGAATGCGTCAGCTGATAAGAAGATTACGCGCTTAGCAGCAGGGCCCTTAGAAATTGGCTTAACGATGTTGGTGATATGGTTGATTGGGTATGAAACACGAGTATTCTCGGTTACTGACTTATCAGCGAAATCAATCTTACCATTTGCATCAACAGTTACGTTCTCTAATAATGCGTTACGCTTGATAGCTGCCCAAATATCAGGCTCGTTTTCCTTTGAAAGGTTGATTACCTTAGCATAGCAACCACCTTCGAAGTTGAACACACCATCATCATCCCAACCGTGCTCGTCGTCACCGATTAGTAGACGCTTTGGATCTGTTGAAAGAGTGGTCTTACCAGTACCTGATAAACCGAAGAAAATAGCTGTATTTTCGTGGTTCATGTCGGTGTTAGCAGAGCAGTGCATTGCTGCGATGCCCTTTAATGGTAAGTAGTAGTTCATCATTGAGAACATACCCTTCTTCATCTCACCGCCGTACCAGGTGTTTAAGATAACCTGCATACGCTCAGTTAAGTTGAATACAACAGCAGTCTCTGAATTTAAACCTAACTCTTTGTAGTTCTCAACCTTAGCCTTTGAAGCGTTTAATACAACGAAATCTGGCTTGAAGGTCTTTAACTCTTCAGCTGTTGGCTTGATGAACATGTTAGTTACGAAGTGAGCCTGCCAAGCAACCTCAACTACGAAACGAACTGCTAAACGAGTACCCTCGTTTGCACCACAGAAGCCATCAACAACGTATAACTTCTTGTTTGATAATTCTTTACCAGCTAATGCCTTTAAAGCATTCCATGACTCTGTTGATAAAGGCTTGTTGTCATTCTTGAACTCATCTGTAGTCCACCAGAATGTGTTCTCAGAGGTAGCATCCTTAACGATGAACTTATCTTTTGGTGAACGACCAGTATAAACACCAGTCATTACGTTAACAGCGTCCATCTCAGTATTCTGACCAACGTCAAAACCGGTTAAACCAGCCTTGGTCTCTTCTGCGAATAAAACTTCGTATGAAGGGTTGTGAACGATTTCAGTAGCACCACTGATACCATATTTAGCTAAATCAAGCTCTTCGAATAAGCTCATTTTCTTCTCCACGTGTTATCTGAGTGAGACTCAGGTTTCTATAGTTACAAAAATGATTTTACAGTAAAACGAAAATATATGCACTTTTTTTAGCTCATATTTTTGCTAATTGAAAAAAATTTTTATTTTTTTACAAAGTACAACTAATTTTTTTTAAATCATTTAAAATGTAAAGCAGTTTTTTATATTAGATAAAATAATACAAACAGGATAAATATGACCAAAATCAGCGTAAGTGAAAAGGCCCAAGAATATTTTCTAAAAATCATTGAAAAACAGAAGATGGAAGGTTTAGCAATCCGTCTTACTGCAACAAATGTCGGAACACCTGGTGTTCAGTGTGGAATTTTATACTGTCCAAAAGAATACATCACACCACGTGATGAACACTTTCAGATGAAAGGTTTTGAAATTGTAATCGACAGTTCAGTTAGTGAATATCTCAATGAATCAATCATTGACTTAAGCACAAATGAACAGGGCGAAGATTTACTAACATTCCATGCTCCAAATCTGAATAAACAGGATTTACCTGAAGATGCCACTTTATTTGACAGACTAAAAAAGTTTATCGACTCAACTGTAAGCCCATCTTTAGCATCTCATGGTGGTGCAGTAACATTAGAAGAAGTTACTGAAGATGGTATCGTAAAAGTTAAATTTACAGGTGGCTGTCTTGGTTGCTCAATGGTTGGAATCACTCTTAAAGAAGGTATTCAGACTCAGTTAAATCAGGCATTCCCTGGCATGATTAAAGATGTTGTAGATGTTACAGAACATAAAGTAAATGAGAATACATACGGTTAATCAAAGTTATTAAGATGTATTTTCACAACAGGCTCTAGAGAAACTAGAGCCTTATTTTTTATTCAGATTTTAATGATCTTCCAAGCAGACTCATTGCTGCGGCCTGACCATTCTTACCTTCATAAATTACTTTATAGACTTCCTGGCAGATAGGCATCTGAACGTTGAACTTTTCGCACAGATCAACAACAACCTTTGACATTGTGTAACCTTCTACGACCTGTTCAATCTTCTCAAGAGCCTTTTCAACAGACATCCCCTGACCTAAATAGTAACCAAATCTTCTGTTTCTAGACTGGTTATCTGTACAGGTTAAAATAAGGTCACCCAAACCAGACAGTCCCATAAAAGCCTTCTGAGATGAGCCTAAGGCTTCACCTAATCTTGTCATTTCTGCAAGACCTCTGGTAATTAGGGCTGTTCTTGCATTAGCACCATAGCCAAGTCCATCGGACAGACCTGCACCTATGGCAATAACGTTCTTAATACCGCCACCTAACTGTAAACCTACCAGATCATCACTTTCATATATTCTGAAAGTTTTGGTATGCATAAGCTCGCAAAATTCTTTAATAAAGTCAGAATTTGTACCTGCAACTGCAATTGCTGTTGGTAATCCTTTGGCAAGTTCCATCGCAAAAGTAGGTCCCGAAAGAGCAGCCATTGGGATCTTATCTGACAAAATCTGACTTGCTATATCTGAAAGCAGTCTACCAGAATCCTTATCAAGACCTTTTGTGGCCCATGCTAGTCTGTGTTCTGGTGTCAGATATGGCTTGATCGAAACAAGTACATCCGCAAAAGTATGAGAAGGCACTACCACAAGGATAGTTTTTGATGCATCAATACAGTACTTTAAATCAGATGATACTGTAAGTGTTTCTGGAAAAGCGATTGATGGAAGATATTTCTGATTAACGCGATCTTGCTGCATAATTTTTGCAGTTTCTTCACGTCTTGTCCACAGCATCACTTTTAGACCTTTTGATGCTGTGGATATGGCTAGTGAGGTTCCATAGGAACCTGCACCAATGACAGTTAAGTCATACATAAACTCAGCCATTATTATGCCTGAGGAGCCTCATTATTAGCCTCACCGTTAGCTACATCAGACTTCTGTGCAGCTTCCTGTGCCTGCTGAGCTTTCTGAGCCTGGAATAAAGCTTCAAAATTGATTGGACGAAGATTTAATGGAGGGAATGTACCTCTATTTACTAAAGATGAAATATGCTCTCTTGCATAAGGGAATAGAATATTTGGAGCAACACCGTTTAGTAAGAAATCACCAGTATCCTGATTTACATTTCTCATTAAGAAAAGGCCTGCCTGGTGAACTTCACAGATATAAGCAACTTCCTCACCTAACTTGCAAGTTACAGTAACTCTTAAATCAACTTCAAACTTATCAGAATCTACCTGAGCTAGCTTTGTATCAAAATCAACGCTCATCTCTGGTTTCCACTCAGCAGTGAAAACCTTTGGAACGTTTGGAGTCTCAAAAGAGCAATCCTTAATATAAATACGTAATACATCAAAAGATGGAGCGTTATTCTCGTTTGTCTGATTATTTACTGCATTCTGTGCATTGTCTGACATTTTGTTTTTATCCTTTTAAATTAATTTTTTACTGATAATGGTAAATTGTCCATAGCCCATTGAGCAATGCCACCCTCTAATAAAAATGCTCGAGTGTAACCTTGCTTCTTTAAAGCAACAACAGCGTTGAAGTTATCTGAATCAACTTTATCTTTTCCAACAACTATTACAGGACTATTCTTAAAGCTTTCAACTCGATTTAACTTACCCTGCTTGATTTCTTCTAATGTAATATTTACAGAACCTGCAATATGACCTTTAGAAAATAGTGAATTGGCTCTTACATCAATAAAGACACCATTCTCATGGTTAACCATTGATGTTGCAGCTGAAGCTGATACCTTTTTTACACCAGCTAGCATGATCTTTACTTGGAAGTAAATAAGTGCAACAAGTAAGGCAAAAAAAACGATCACCATAATCTGGTGACGACCTGCAAAAGCAATTTACTGCTCTAGA
>NZ_JBGVMC010000377.1:0-1856 GCF_045124615.1 Succinivibrio sp. | reverse complement strand
TTAACCTGTATAAAACTGTCACTTTGTATAATTTCGGTATCACTCATCTGATGCCTCCTGAGTAGTATCAGTTACAGGATCAACGGTTAGATCGTTGCCGTTTTCGTCTTTGATTTCAGGTTTAACAGTCTGCAGGGTAACTCTTATACATTCCCATCCAACTTCGCTAAAATCTTCTAGCACTGCAGTGACTAACCAATATTGCCCCTTGTTATCTCTGATGTAGTCACCTGATCTTGATTTAGTTCTGTAAACGCTCCATACACGCTGATCTAAATCATCTGGAGCGTATAAGTAGATCTTTCTTATTACAGTGCTTTGAGTGCCTAATTCAGCATGATACAAAGCAGAATCACCCTCGCTTTGTATCTGCCCCATATATCCATCCTGTCTGGAATAATAGGCGGTTACAATACCTTTTACATTCTTCTGCCCCTCCGATCTGAAAACGGTAAAAGGTAGATCTTCTTTGTTTACGTTTATTGCAGGGCGTACAATTGCGTGTAGATTTAAGCTCATTTTCTTTTATCCTTTTATCCTGTAATAGATATACATAAACACTACTACAAGATACAAAAACCAAAACAGATCAAAACGGTTAAAGGGCATTTTTAATATTTCTCTTTGAGGTATTCTTATCATCCATTTGCTTGATCCTCTGCATTATCTGTTATTTCGTATGTTATCGAATTTAAAAATTTAGGCTCTCCATCTGTACCTCTAACCAGTGCTTTTGTAGTATCAGATGTATTCTTTTTTGAAATATTGCGCTTTTTGAGTTTTTCAGAATCGCCCTTTGGTTGGTGCTTGTCTAAATTTTGACCGTATAAAAGGAGTGTTAAAGGCGATCTTGGTTTAAATGTACCTTTACCGTTTGTGAGAATAGTATTCTTTATGTCATTGACTGCCATTAAGCCTAGAATTTCATAGGCTCTTAAAGCAACACTTATAGGATTTTCAGTGAATTTTGAAAATAACTTACTGCCAGTGCGCTCCCATTTGCCTTTACAGGTCTGATAAGTAAAGCCGAAAGTAGGGCGAGGAGGCAAATGGAGTGTGCCTCTTTTTACATCTACACCGCTATTAGCTAAAAGCCATGTACGCTGTTTCCAACTAACTGTCTGTGTCCATCCGTACTCAAGATATTGAGCAACATCAACAACTTTAGTGCCGTTGTCATATTGCTTTGTTTCATCCACACCGACTTTTAAAACTAGCTTTTTTGCCTGCTCAATTTCTGCAACAAGGCGATCTAAATCTTGTAAATCTGTTTTAACCTCAAAATCTGCCATTTAAACCGCCTATTTTGTTAAAAAACCGCAAAAATTGACACTTTAAAACGGTTTTTTCGTTTTTATATTAACCATAAGGATGAAAATGTTTGTGCGCATAAACTCTACCGCCTTTGCGGTATGCCTGCGACATAACCCAGAATGAAGATCCGCATGGTGTCTGCAACCACCATTGAGCAGTAACAGAATTTGCTCTAATCAGATCAAATGAAGTGCTAACACTGCCCTGTGATGCGCTTGCAAGTCTGCCCTGCTGTCCTGCAGGATTAAGAAATAATGTCAACAAATGACAAGTAGCAAAATATAGCAGGCGTTTTCTGGTTAGAATTTTAGGGGGATTATAAGGAAATAATGAGTTTTCATCATTTCCTAACCACTCTGCAACTGTATCAAAGTTTTCTTGAATGATAGTATCATCAATTTTGCCGTCATTATAGGCGGTTTGTAAATGTGGAAACATCCCCAGAAATTCACTTATGCTTAAAGTTACAACTGCCATTTTTAAACCGCCTTAATGAACTAATTTAGATTGATGAATTTTCAGGGAGTGGATCAATACCTGTT